>CAYXCT010000019.1:11006-18767 GCA_964463435.1 uncultured bacterium
GCGATGACGTTCTTGAGCGCGCCGCCCAGCTCGACGCCCAGCAGGTCGCCGCTGGTGTAGACGCGGAAGCGGTCGGTGCTGAACAGGCTCTGCGCCTCGCGCGCGGCGGCCGGCTCATCCGAGGCCGCCACCACGGTAGTGGGCACGCGGCGCGCCACCTCCTCGGCATGGCTGGGCCCGGAGAGCGCGGCCAGGCGCACCTTGAAGCCGGTGCCGCTGCCGTCCAGGGCCTGGCGGGCCACCTGGGTGAGGGTCAAGAGGCTGCCCTGCTCCACGCCCTTGGCCACGCTGACCACCAGCTGGCCGGGCCTGAAATAGGGGCGGGCCCGCTCCAGCGTGGCGCGCAGGTGCGCGGCCGGCACGGCCAGCACCACGGCACGAGCCTCGGCCAGGGCCTCAAAGCCCGTCACCAAGCCGATCAGGGGGTCCAGCTCCACGCCCGGCAAGAAGCGCGGGTTGCGGCGGGTGGCCTGCATCTCGGCGGCGTAGGCCTTGTCATACTCCCAAAGCCGGGTGGCCAGGCCGCGGGTGGCCAGCACCCCGGCCAGGGCCGTGCCCCAGCCGCCGGCGCCCATCACAAAGGCCGGGGTGTCAGCCATGGCCGCCCTCCCCGCCTTTGCGGCTGCCAAAGCGGTGCTCGGTGCCGGCGAGGATGCGCCGGATGTTGGGGATGTGCTTGAGCCAGACCAGGGCCACCAGCAGGATGCCCAGGTAGAGCGCCAGGTGGTGCTTGCCGATCTCGCCGCCGCTGGTGGGGAAGAGGAACATGAAGAAGGGCAGGGACAGGGCCGCCAAGAGCGAGCCCAGGCTCACCATGCGGCCGGCCAGGGTCACCGCGGCGAAGACCAGCAGGGCCAGCACCGTGGCCGCCGGCTCCAGGCCCAGCAGCAGTCCGGCCGAGGTGGCCACGCCCTTGCCGCCCTTGAAATTGAGGAAGCAGGTGTAGTCATGCCCCAGCACCGCCACCAGGCCGCAGGCCAGCGTGTCCCAGTGGTTGGGCGCCAGGCTCAGCAGGCGCGGCACCAGGGTGACGGCCAGCAGGCCCTTGGCCATGTCCACCAGCAGCACGGCCACGCCGGCCTTGGCGCCCAGGTTGCGGAAGACATTGGTGGCCCCCACATTTCCCGAGCCCAGCTGGCGGATGTCCACGCCCTTGAGCAGGCGGCCCGCCAGGTAGCCGGTGGGGATGGCGCCCAGCAGGTAGCTGATGGCCAGGGCCAGGGCCACCCGCCAGAGCGGGTTCTGCCCGGCCAGGGCCAGGTCGGCGGACTGGGCGGTGAGGGAGATCGCGTTGGCGTCCATGGTGCTATTTCCTCCTGCGGAGCATGACGAAGAGCGGGCTGCCTTCCAGGTCGAAACGCTCGCGCAGCTTGTGCTTGAGGCGGCGCATGTAGCTGAAATGCAGCAGCTTGGGGTCGTTGACAAAGAGGGCGAAGGCCGGGGGCTTCACCCCGGTCTGGGCCAGGTAGAAGATCTTGAGGGCCTTGCCGTGGCGGGTGGGCGGGGGCGAATCCAGCAGGATGGCCTCCAGCGCGCGGTTGAGCTCGCCGGTGGTGATGCGCACGGCGTGGCGGTCGCCCACGCGGATGATCAGCTCGAGCAGCTGGCCCAGGCGCTGCTTGCTCTTGGCCGAGACGAAGACCAGCGGCGCGTAGTCCAAGAAGGGCAGCTTGGCGCGGATGTCGTCGGTGAAGGCGTCAAAGGTCTTGTTGTCCTTGGCCACCGTGTCCCACTTGTTGACGCAGATCACGCAGGCCCGGCCCGCCTCATGGATGAGGCCGGCCACCCGCTCGTCCTGCTCATTCAGCTCGTCCGAGGCGTCCAGCACCAGCACCGCCACGTCGCAGCGCTCGATGGCGCGCAGGCTGCGCATGCTGGCGTAGCGCTCCACGGCCTCGCTGATGCGGTTCTTCTGGCGCAGGCCGGCGGTGTCAATGAGGGTGATCCTGCGGCCCAGGGCGTTGAGCGGGGTGTCCACCGCGTCACGGGTGGTGCCCGGGGTGGGGTCCACCACCATGGCCTCCTTGCCCAGCAGGCGGTTGGTGAGCGAGCTCTTGCCCACGTTGGGCCGGCCCACCAGGGCCACCGCCAGCTCCCCTTGCTCCAGCTGGGGCACCTGGGCCTGGGGCAGGCGCGCCACCACCGCGTCCAGCACGTCATCGGCGCCGCGGCCGTGCAGGGCCGACACCGGGATGGCCTCGCCGAAGCCCAGGCCGAAGAACTCGTGCACCGCGTCCTCGCTGGCCAGGTTGTCCACCTTGTTCACCGCCAGGATGACCTCCTTGCCCGAGCGGCGCAGCAGGTTGGCGGCGTCGCGGTCGCCGGCGGTGAGGCCGGCCTGCACATCGGCCAAGAAGACCACCAGGTCGGCCTGCTCCACGGCCAGCCGCACCTGGGCGTGCATCTGGTCCTTGATGGACTTGGGCGTGCGGGTCTCCATGCCGGCCGGGTCGAAGCCGCCGGTGTCCACCAGCCAGAAGGAGCGCCGGCCCCACTCCACGCGCTGGGTGTGGCGGTCGCGGGTGACGCCGGGCTCGTCGTTGACGATGGCCAGCGGCTTGCCCACCAGGCGGTTGAAGAGCGCTGACTTGCCCACATTGGGGCGGCCCACGATGGCCACCACCCCGGTGCTTTCCATGCTCACTGGCAGCATCCCTTCAGAAATCCCGCGGCATCCGCGGGGACCACCTTCACCGGCGCCTTGACCTGCTGCTCCAGCCAGGCTGGGCTGGTGTTGTCCAAGAAGAGCCCGGCGCGGTCCTTGAGCATCACGTCCGGCACCAGCACCCGGTCGGCCCTGGCGCCCGCGGCCGCGGCGGCCAGGTCGGCCCCGCAGAGCAGGCCGGCCACGCTCACCGTGCGGCCATAGAACTTGTTCTCAACGCCCAGCACCTGCACTTGAAGCCCGGCCACCCGCACTTGCAGGGCTTGCGCGCTCGCTTGCAGGGTGGGAGCAAAGGCGCGACCCGTCAGCGCCAGCACCTTGCCCGGCGCGCCGGGCTTGCGCTTGGCGCGGCCCAAGCGGCGCGCGAAGTCATCCATAAAGCCCCGCACCGAGCCAACCCCATTGCCCAGCTGCGGGAAATCCTCGTAATCGCCGGCCTGCGGCAGCTCCTGCCCGGCCTTCAGGTACCATTCATCCGACGCGAAGACCAGCCGCGTGCCCAGGCGCCCGAGGAACTCCTGCTGCCAGGCGGCCAGGCTCTTGAGCAGGGCGCGGGCCTCGGCGCGGGTGTTGAGCCGCAGGCTGGGCAGGTGCTGGCGGTGGCGGGTGAGCCCCACCGGCACCAGGGCCACGCTGGCCAGCGCGGGATGCAGGCTGGCGAGGTCGCGCACCGTGCGCTCCAGCACCGCGCCGTCATTGAGCCCGGGCACCACCACCACCTGGCAGTGCAGCTGGATGCCGGCCTCGGCCAGGCGGCGCAGGCGGGGCATGAGCAGGGTGTCCTTCTTGACGCCCAAGAGCGGCCGCCGCACCGCCTCATCCGTGGCGTGCACCGACACGTACATGGGCGACATGCGCCGGCTGATGGCCTTCTCCAGGTCCTCCTCGCTCATGTTGAAGAGGGTGACGTAGTTGCCGTAGAGCCAGCTGAAGCGGTAGTCCTCGTCCTTGAAATAGATGGAGCTGCGCATGCCCTTGGGGTTCTGGTCGATGAAGCAGAACACGCACTTGACCTTGCAGGACCTGAAGGGCGTCTCGCGGAAATCAAGGCCCAGGTCCTGGTCCGGGTGCTTGGCCAGGCGCTTGACATGCCGCCGGCCCTCCAGGTCCAGCCAGCTCAGGCTCACCCTCTCCTCGGCCTGGGCGAAGCGGTAGTCGAACTCGTCCGCCAGGGCCTGGCCATTGATGCTCTCCAGCCGGTGGCCGGCTTGGATGCCCGCGGCCTCGGCCAGGCTGCCCGGGGCCACGGCCTTGACCTCCAGCGCAGGGTGGTTGCGCATCAGAAGGCCATCTTGAGGGTCTGGCCCATGCTGTGGGCGTCCTCGCAGGAGAGGGCCCGCACCCCGCTGTTGATGCGGCGGGCCCAGGCCCCGGGCGCGCCGTTGACCAGCGAGACCAGGGTGTTGGCCCCGCGGGCCAAGAGCGCGGCCAGCGCCAGGTCAAAGCGCAGCAGCTGGTGGCAGCCCAGGGCCTGCAGGCCTGGCAGGTCTTCCACCCGGCCCACGAAGCCGCCCGTGGCCGCGCTGATGATCTCCAGCCCGCCGCAGCGCTCGAGCTTCAGCTCGCGGAAAGCGGCTTCCACCTGCTGGGAGGCCTCCTCAAGGCTGGGATGGGGCCAGGCCATGCCCGGCTGCACGGCCGAGGCCTTCACGCGCCGGCCATCCGCAAGATGCTTGGCCATGGACTCCAGCAGGCCCGGGTCGCCAGCCAGGGTGAGATGGTCCGGGCTGTTCACCGCCACCAGCAGGGGCGCCTCGGCCATGCCTGCCAGCTCCTGCTCCAGGGCCGGCAGGGCCAGGCCGCTCAGGGTGAGGGCGTAGTAGGGATGGCGGGACCAGGCCTCTTCGATGATCTCGCCGCGCTGGCGCAGGAAGGCCAGGCCATCCGGGTAGCTGAGCACGCCGGCTGCCACCAGGGCCGCCACCTCGCCAAAGCCGTGGCCCAGCACCATCTGGGGCTTGATGCGGCGCTGGCGCAGGGTCTCCACCAGGCCCTGGCTCAGGGCCAGCATCACCGGGCCGGAGATGGAGGGCTTGAGCAGGTCCTCCTCCGGGCCCACAAAGCAGACGCGGCTGGGCTTGAGGCCGCTGGGCAGCATGAGCTTGTCGGCCTGGTCCAGCGCGGCCCGCAGGGGCGGGCAGGCGTTGTAGAGGGGCTTGATGGCGGCCAGGCCCATGCTGGTGGCGCCTGGGCCCGGGAAGAGGAAGGCAAGGGCGGGCATGCCCGGCTCAGGCGCCCAGCCGTGCGGCCAGGCTGTAGAGCTCGCCCACCAGCGCCACCTCAAGGAAATAGGCGATCAGCAGGGCGGCCAGGGGTGAGAGGTCGAAGCCGCCCACCTCCAAAAAGGGCAGCTTGGATCGCAGCCAGCCGAACACAGGCTGGGTGATGGCGCGAAAGAAGCGAACGATGGGGTTGGCGGGGTCTGGGCTCACCCAGGAGAGCACCGCCGCGATGATGATGGCCAGCTCGTAGGATTTGAGCAGCACGCTCAGCACAGCGGCCAGCCCCTTGAGCAGGTGTCCGAACAGCTCCATGTGGTCCTCCAAGCGGTTTGAACCCTATTGTGCCAAACCCCGGGCTGGGTGGCAACCGCCGCTTTCAATCGCCCAGGCTCAGCTCCATCCCTTCCCTGCCCTCCACCACCACGCGGCAGCGCGGCAGGCTCTCCAAGAAGGCACGGCCATAGCCCGCGCGCAGGGCCCTCGGGTCCAAGAGCAGGAACCAGCCCTGGTCGCTGTGGCTGCGGATGAGGCGGCCGAAGCCCTGCTTGAGCCGCAGGATGGCCTGGGGCAGGTGCAGGTCGCGGAAGGCGCTGCCGCCCAGGGCCTCCACCCGCGCGGCCCGCGCGGCCTCATAGGGCGTGTCCGGCACCGGGAAAGGCAGGCGGCAAACCGCCACCAAGCTCAGCGCCTCGCCCGGCACGTCCACGCCCTCCCAGAAGCTGGCCGCGCCCAAGAGCACGGCCTTGCCCTTGCTGTCCTTGAAGCGCTTGAGCAGGCGCTCGCGGCTCAAGCCCTCGCCCTGGCTCAGGAGCTCCCAGCCCTGCTCCTCGCAAAAGGGCGCCAGCAGCGCGGCCACGGCCCTCAAGTGGCGGAAGCTGGTGAAGAGGACGAAGGCCCGGCCCTGCGACACCTGCAGGCCCTGGCGCAGTGCCTGGGCCAGGCCGGGCAGGTAGGCCTGCTCATCGCGCGGGTCGGGCAGGTCGGGGTAGAGCCGCATCTCCACCTGGCGCCGGAAGTCGAAGGGCGAGTCCAGGCTCAGGGTGCGGGCGTCCTCGGGCAGGCCCAGCCGGCGGCGCAAGAAGGTGAAGGTGCCCTGGGTGCTGAGCGTGGCCGAGGTGAGCACCAGGCTCTGATGGCGCGGGTAGAGCTCCTGGGGCAGCACCTCATCCACGGCCACCAGCGCGCTGCGCAAGGCCGCCTCGGCTCCCGGCGCGCCGGCTTCCACCCAATAGACCTGGCCCGGGTCCTCGCGGTCCAGCCAGGCCTTGAGGCTGGCCGCCCCGCGCTCCAGGCGCAGGCTTGCGGCGCGCAGCTCCGAGGCCAGGGCGTCCTCAGCCTGGGCCTCGCTCAGGGCCTTGAGCTCAGTCGCGCAGGCGCTCAGGGCATCGCTGGCCAGGTCATCCAGGGGCCGGCCCTCGGCCACCGGCAGGCAGCCGCCCTGCGGCGCCTGCGCGGCCAGGGCCTGCATGGCGCGGCCCAGGGCCTGCAGGCCGCGGTGGGCCTCGCCCAGCGCCTCCTGCCCGCGCGAGCCGCCGCCCGCGCGCTGCCACAGCCCGGGCCCGCGGTCCGGCTGCAGGCGGGCCAGCACCTTGAGCAGGCTGCCGGCGCTGAAGCGCAGGCCCAGGTGCTCGGCAGCCACGCCCTCCAGATGGTGCGCCTCATCGAACACGGCCCAGGCGGCATCCGGCAGCAGCCCCGAGCCCTCGCGCCGCGCCGCTAAGTCGGCAAAGACCAGGGCATGGTTGGCCACCACCAGGCTGGCGCTGCGCAGGCGCTCGCGCGAGAGCAGAAAGTGGCAGCGCCCGGCCAGGGGGCAGCGCCGGCCCAGGCAGCCATCAGCATCCACGCTCACCTTCTGCCAGGCCTCAGCCGGCACGCGAAAGGGCAGGCGGCCCAGCACGGCCTCCTTCTCCCTCGCCGCCCAGTCCGCCAGCCGGCTGAAGAGCCCGGCGTGCTCGTCCTCAAAGCCGGGCAGGCTGGGGCCGCCGGGGTTGAAGAGGCTGAGCCTCAGGCCGCACAGGTAGTTGCCGCGGCCCTGGGCCTGCACCACATCCAGGGCCGGGCCGCCCAGCACCTTCAAGGCCGCGGGCACATCCTTGCTCAAGAGCTGGTCCTGCAGGTTCAGGGTGTGGGTGCTCACCAGCGCCGTGCCGCCCTCATCCTCCAGCCGCGCCAAGAGCGGGACCAGATAAGCCAGGCTCTTGCCCACCCCGCAGCCGGCCTCGGCCAGCAGCACGCCGCCCTCATCCAGGCAGGCGTCCACCGCGGCCGCCATGGCCTGCTGCGGCGGTCGCGGCTCCCAGCCGGGCAAGCTCTGCGACAGGGCACCGCCTTCGCCAAAGATGTCTTGGATGCGCTGCTGGGACATGGCTCACGTGAAAGGAAGAAATGATTCCATGAAAACTATTCCCAGCCTGGGTGGCATTTGGGCCCCCTAAGGGGAGTGCGAGGGACCCCCACCCCAGCCGGGCCATCTGCCCCGCACCCGCAGGGTGCGGCTAAGTGTTGGGGTATCGCAGACCCGTAAGGGGGCCCAGGTGCCACCCGGGCGGAGCAATCAATGAAGTCCCCAAAAAAGAAGAAGCCATCCCCCCGCGAGGAGGGATGGCTTCCGGGCCCTGCGCGATCTTAGAGGACCTTGTCTTTCAGAACCTTGGCAACGCGGAACTTGAGGACCGTCTTGGCCTTGACATTGACGATCTCGCCGGTCTGGGGGTTGCGGGCCTTGCGGGCCTTGCGGTGGCGGACGGTGAAGATGCCGAGTCCGTCCAGCTTGACCTTCTTCTCCTTCTTCAGGGTCTTGGCCAGGAGGTCATTGTGCGCCTCCAGGACATTGGCGACATCCTTCTTCTTGAGGCTGGTGGCCTCAGCGAT
>CAYXCT010000020.1:0-18667 GCA_964463435.1 uncultured bacterium
ATTGAGCGCGAGGCGACCCGCACCCAGCGCCTGGTGCGCGACCTGCTGGATTACGCCCGCCCCATGCGCCTGCAGCGGCGCAGCAGCAGCCTGGCCGAGCTGGCCGCCCGCGCCTGGCAGCAGAGCCGGCAGGGCCGGCAGGGAGAGTGGCGCCTGGAGGGGGCCGAGAGCCTGCCCCATGCCAAGGTGGACCCGGACCGCTTCTTCCAGGTCTTCATCAACCTCTTCACCAACGCCTTCGATGCCATGCCCAAGGGCGGCGCGGTGCAGCTGGCCTGCGCCAAGCAGGACGGACGGCTGCTGCTCAACGTGAGCGACCAGGGCCCGGGCTTTCCCAAGAGCAAGGCCGCCGCGCTCTTCCGCCCCTTCTACACCACCAAGCCCCACGGCACCGGCCTGGGGCTGGCCATCGTCCAGCGCATCCTCAAGGCCCACGGCGGCGGCATCCGCGCCGAAGCCTCGGCCCTGGGCAAGGGCGCGCTGTTCATCATCGACATCCCCAGCTGAGGTGCCCATGAAAGAGAGCAAGCCGTTCATCCTGGTGGTCGACGACGAGGAGGGCGTGCGCGAGCTGGTGAAGGCCGGCTTGGGCCGCAAGGGCTACCGGGTGGCCGCCGCCGCCAGCGCCGAGGAGGCCCTGGCCCTGCTCGAGCGCGAGGAGCCCGACGCGGTGATCACCGACCTGCGCATGCCGGGCCTGCCGGGCGACGAGCTGGTGGCCCGCCTGAAGCGCGAGCGCCCCATGCTGCCGGTGGTGGTCATCTCCGGCTACGGCAGCATGCAGAACGTGGTGGAGGTGATCAAGAAGGGGGCCGAGGACTACCTGCCCAAGCCCTTCACCCCCCAGGACCTTGAGGTGGTGGCATTGAAGGCGGTGCAGAAGCGCCGCCTGCTGGCCGAGAACGAGCGCCTGCGGCGCGAGCTCTCGGGCCAGGGCCGGCTGGGATTGCTCGGCAAGGGCAAGGCCATGCGCGAGGTGCTGGGGCTCATCGAGCGCCTGGCGCCCAGCGATGCCACCCTGCTCATCACCGGCGAGAGCGGCAGCGGCAAGGAGCTGGCCGCACGGGCCATCCACCAGCTGAGCACCCGCGCCAAGGGCCCCTTCGTGGAGGTCAATGCCGGCAGCCTGCCCGCCACCCTCTTCGAGGCCGAGCTCTTCGGCGCCAAGAAGGGCAGCTACACCGGGGCTGACAGCAACCGCGAGGGCCTCTTCCAGTCCGCCCAGGGCGGCACCCTCTTCCTGGACGAGGTGGGCGAGGTGCCGCTGGAGTCTCAGGCCAAGCTCTTGCGCGTGCTGGAGAGCCATGAGGTCAAGGCCATCGGCGACACCAAGAGCGTCAAGGTGGACGTGCGGGTGGTGGCCGCCACCAACCGCGACCTGCAGGCCATGGTGGAGGCCGGCAAGTTCCGCGAGGACCTCTTCTTCCGCCTGAACGTGCTGCCCCTGCGCATGCCCTCCCTGCGCGAGCGCATGGAGGACCTGCCCGTGCTGGCTGAGGCCTTCTTGCAGCGCTTCGCGCCCAAGGGCCAGGCCCCCAAGCGCCTGGGGGCGGCAGCCCTCAAGGCCCTGCTGGCCCACCGCTGGCCCGGCAATGTGCGGGAGCTGAGGAACGTCTTGGAGCGGGCGGCATTGCTGGCCGCCGGCGAGGAGCTGCAGCCCGGCGACTTCCTCTTTGCCACGGCCGAGAAGTCGGCCCTGCCCCTGGGCGGCTATCAGCAGGCCAAGCACGCGGTGCTGGAGAGCTTTGACCGCCAGTTCGTCACCCAGGCGCTCAAAGAGCACCATGGCAACGTGACCCGCGCGGCCGAGGCCAGCGGCCTGGACCGCAAGAACCTGCAGGTGATCATCAAGAAGTATGGGCTGGTGCCCAAGGAGTATGCTGAGAAATAGTTCTTTTCCAAGGCTAAAATTGCGGCAATTTTACCGCACCGAGGCGGCATCACCGCAGTATTGACCAGCAGCACCAAAGAATCCCCTTATTTTTAAATATCCAACTATTGGGAATACTTGGCATTTGAGTTGCATATCAATTATATGAACGGCGATGCGCATCGCCACGACTTTCCCATATATATGGAGGTTTTCAATGAAGAAGTCCATCATCTCCCTGGCTCTGGCCGCCTTCCTGGGTGGCGCTGTGATGGTTGCTGCCGACGAGGCCGCTGCCCCCGCCGCTGCTGCTGCTCCTGCTGCCAAGCCCGCCGCTGCCGCTCCTGCCGTCAAGGCTGAGAAGAAGATGAAGAAGGCCAAGAAGGCCAAGAAGGCCAAGAAGGCCGAGAAGAAGGCCGAAGCCGCTGCCGCCGCTGTCAGCCCGGCTGCCAAGTAAGGCATTCGCCAAAAGCGAACAGAAGAGCCCACCCGCAAGGGTGGGCTCTTCTGTTTCCCACCGTCCCCGCTTTTCCCGTTGCCTGGAGCCAAGGGCCGGATTATGCTCTTTTGGTGTCAATATCCGGGCTGCGCTTGGCCCAAACTCTTGGAGGCATGCATGAAGAAGTCCCTGCTCGCTCTCAGCCTGGCCGCTTTCCTTGGCGGCGCCGTGATGGCTGCCGCTGACGAGGCTGCCGCCCCTGCCGCCGGCGCCGGCCAGCCCGCCGCTGTTGCCGCTGCCCCGGCCGACAAGGCCCCAGCCAAGAAGGCCGCCAAGAAGAAGCATGCCAAGAAGAAGCACGCCAAGAAGAAGGCCAAGAAGGCTGTGGAAGCGCAGCCCGATGCCGCGGCCCCGGCCGCAAAGTAAGGCCCCAAGCACGAAGAGCCCATCCGCGTGGATGGGCTCTTTTTATTTGGCATGCAGGAGGCGATTATGGCGACAGCCTTGATGGTGGTGGCCGATGGCAGCGAGGAGATCGAGACCCTGGCCGCCGTGGATGTGCTGCGGCGCGGCGGCGTGGAGGTGACCCTGGCCGGGCTCACGAGCGGGCCGCTCACCCTCTCCCGCCAGGTGCGCATCCTGGCGGACCAGGACCTGGACCAGGCCCTGGGCAGGGACTATGACGCGGTGCTCATCCCTGGCGGCGCCGGGCACCGGGCCCTGATGGAGGATGAGCGGGTGCTGTGCCTGCTCCAGCGCCAAGCCGGCCGCCAGGGGCTGGTGGCCTCCATCTGCGCCGGTCCCAAGGTGCTGGCCAAGGCTGGCCTATTGAAGGGCCGCCGCGCCACCAGCTACCCCGGCGCTCTGGAGAGCCTGGATGACCCGGGCATCACCCTGGTGGCCGGCCAGGCCGTGGTGGTGGACGGCCGCATCATCACCAGCCGCGGGCCAGGCACCACCCTGGCCTGGGCCCTGCAGGTGCTGGAGCTGCTGACCGATGCCGCCACCCGCGCCAAGGTCGAGGCCGGGCTGCAGGCTTAGCCCGCGCCGCCTCAGCCGAAGCGGAAGCTGGTCGCCTTCTGGATGATGGTGCTGGTCTTCTCAGCCATCTCAGTGAAGGCCTTGCGCATCTCGCCCACGGCCGCGGCCTGCACCGTCCCGTGCTGGGCCACCGCCAGGCCCAGCGAAGCGGCTTCCTTGCGGGCGCCGCCCAGCCGGCTCATGTCCTCCCTGATGCGGGCCATGCGGCCGATCTGCTCCTCGGCCAATTCAGCCAAGCGATGGTTGTCCATGGCCCGGGCCCGCTCCAGCACCTCCCGCATGCCGGCCTGGCCCAGCGAGGCCATCAGCTCGATGTCAGCGGCGGCCTGGGCGTCCTCCACGGCGCTGGCGGCCAGCTTCTCCACCCCGGCGGAGACGGCTTGGCTGGCCTGCTGCGCATATTCCATGGTCTGCCTCACCTCCCCCACCTGCTCGCCCACGCGGTAAGCCTGCTCGCGCACGGTGCTGGCCAGGTCGCGGGTGCGCGCCATGAAGACATTGAGCGCCCGCGCCAAGCCCATCATCTCCGCCGAGCCCTGCGGCTTGAACTCCAGCATCAGGTCCGCCCCATCCCCCTGCACGGCCGCCTCCAGGCGGCGGCGGATGCGATGGGCCGGCAGCAGCACGTTCCAGCCCAGGATCAGCCACAGGCCTCCCGCGGCCAGCAGGGCCACCAGCGCCAGGTCGCGGGTCAGGCGCCTGAGCGACTCCTGGATGGGCCCCTCCAGCGCCGAGCTGGGCAGGTCTATCTCCAGGGCGCGCGGCGCGTCCTCCTCCTTGCGCTCCAGGCCCCGGGTGAAGCAGTACATCTCGCCCTTGGCCGCGTCCAGGGGCTCGAGCCTGGCCGCCGGGTCCTGGGCCAGCCCGGCCATGCGCGAAGGGGTCAAGCCCAGGGGCATGGGCACCTCGGCGCAATCCCGGCGCACCAGCTCATGGCCATCGCTGTCGAGCACGAAGACCGAATAGGCGTTCAGCGCGTCGCGGGCGCCGGAGACGAACTGATAGAGCGAGGCGGAGCCCCCCTCGTCCAGCTGGCTGTTGAGCCATTGCTCCTGCATCTGCACCCATTGGTCCAGCTTTCGGCGCTCATCGTCGATGAGGGCGCGTCGCAGGCGGTCCGCCTCCCAGAACCAGGCGCCCGCGGTCAAGGCCAGCACATACAGGATGATGAGCAGGGTCAGGCGATTCCGCATGAAAGCCTCTGAAGATGGGCGAAGATGATGGCAAACCGCCATCACATTCCCATGACAAGTGGTGGACAGGCCCATGAAGTTGCGGCTTGTCATATCGTTTTAACGCGCCGCTGACCCAGCCGTGATGGCCGGGTGCTATCCTGCCCGCATTCAGGAGGCGGTCATGCGGCGCAACTTAGCAAGAGCAACATCGCTTCTCCTATGCCTTTCCCTGCTGGGCTGGGCCGGGCGCCTGGCCGCCAACTTTGACACCGCACCCACCCGCCTCGACGCGCCAGCGCAGGATGGCCTGCCCTCGGTGCTGAGCGGGGCGGCGGACGCCCTGCGCCTGGTGCTGGAGCCTGGCTATTACAGCCTGCGGGCCGATTTCAGCGCGGCCAAGAGCGCCCGCCGGCTGGCCATCTATGTCCTCAAGCCCTGCCCGGAAGGCCTGCTGGGCCTGGGCTGCACGCCCCAGTGGGTTCCCTTGACCGCGCTAGAGAGCGGGGCGGACTTGAGCGGCGGCATCCCGGTGCAGAATGAGCCCGCCTTCCTGGTGCTGGCCCTGCGCCAGGAGGCCGCCGCCGATGGCACCCTGCAATGGCGCCAATGCCGCCTGCTGGGCAGCAGCCTGGGCACCACGCCGGGAGCGGCCCGCCCCAGCCGCCTGTCCATCGATTTCGATGATGGCGAGGGCGGGCAAGACCATCTGCTGCTGCTGAGCGCGCAGGATTGAGCCGCTCAGACCTTGAAGCCCCCCACCACATCCGCCAAAAGGCCGGATGCCCGCCGAAGGTCCCCCAGGGACCGCAAAGACCGCCCCATCCTCTGGTTCCCCTCGTCCATCAGCTGATTCTGCCCGGTCAAGGCGATGAAGATCTGGGCGATGCCCGTGTTCTGCTGGCGCACCGCGCTGGCGATCTGGCGCACCGCCTCCGCGTCATCGCGCACCAGGCCGGTCAGCGAGCGCAGGTTGTCGCTGGAAGTGCGCACCTGGGCCAGCCCGTCCTCTATCTTGCGGGTGCCGCTCTCGGAGGCGGCCACGGTCTCGTGCACGGCCCGGGTCAGCGAGCCCAGCACCTGCCGCACCTGGGCGGTGGCCTGCACGCTCTGGTCGGCCAGGGCGCGGATCTCGCGCGCCACCAGGGCGAAGCCCTTGCCATGCTCGCCGCTGCGCACGGCCTCGATGGCGGCGTTGAGGGCCAGCATGTTGCTCTGGTCCGCCAGGTCCTTCACCGTGTCGATGATGTCGCCGATCTCCCGGGTGCGCTCGGTGAGGCCCGCCACCCTCTGGCGGATGTCCTCCACCTGGGAGCGGATCTCCATCAGGCCCTCCAGGCTGCGGTCCAGGGACGCGGCGCCCTGGCCGGAGAGCGCATCTGCGCGCTCCGCCGCCTGCAGCACCTCGCGGGCCTTCAGGTCGGCGGTCTGCGAGGTCTGCTTGATCTCTTGGGCGGTGACCTGGGTCTCCTGCAGGGCCGCGGCCTGCTTCACCGTGCTCTCGCTCTGCTCGTTGAGGGCCTGCCCCAGGCCCTCAACCGCCTGGCCCAGCAGCCCTGCCGAGGCCTGCAGCCCCTGCGGCACGCTGCGCAGGCGCTCCACCATCAGGTCGAACTGGGCGGCCAGCCGGCCGATCTCATCATCGCTCCCGCTCCCCACCTTGAGGGTCAGGTCCCCCTGCTGCACGATGCGCCGGGTGGCATCGGTCAGGTCGCGCAGGGGGCGCATCACCGAGCGCACCACCACCACCACCAGGGTGAGGGTGCCGGCCAGCAGGGCCAGCACCAGGCCCAGCATCAGCAGGGCCTGGGCCTGGGCCCGGTGCTGCCGCCCCTGCAGCTCGCGCTCCAGCGCGCCGCCCGCGCCCTGCCACAGCCCCAGCTCCAGGCTCAGGCTCTGGCGGTAGCGCGCGTCGATCAGATCCCCCTCGTCCCGGCCCGAATCCACCAGCTCCGAGAGGCTGTTGCGGAAGCGGTCAGTGGCCTGCTGGAAGTCCTTGAGCTGCTGGTCCAGAGAGCCGCGCAGGGCGCCTGAATCGTCCCGGCTGAAGGCCAGGCTCAGGGCCCGGTCCAGGGATTCCAGCTCCTGGTCCATCAGGCCCTGCACCACGGTCAGGCGGTTGTGGTCGGTGCTCCCCAGGTGGCCGCGGGCGCGGCGGGCCGTGGACGCGATGCTGTCCATCTCCCGCAGCAGGTCCGCCAGGTGCGGCATGCGGTCAATCACCACATCGGTCAGCAGATGGCTGGTGGGGTCCGGGTCCAGCGACCAGGAGGCTCCCTGCCCCACCTGGTCCACCAGGCCCGAGAGCGCCGACAGCAGCTCGCCGAATTCCACCTCCTGCCCCACCGGGGTGCCCGAGGCGGCCAGGCTCTGCTGGTGGTCCCAGGTCTCGCGCACCTTGTCAAAGGCCTTGGCGGTCTTGACCCGCGCGCGGAGGGATTCGTTGAGCCGGGTCAGGTCCTGGATCTCCTTTTTGACCTGGCCGGGCAGGTCTGCCAGCACCTTGGCGTCCGCCGCGGACCGCTGGGCGCTGGGGACTTGGAGGACCTTCAGCCCCTGCATCAGGGGGATCTGCAGGCGCCCCACGCTCATGGAATAGCGCACCCCCTCGATCTGGGCCTCTGCGCCGCCCAGGTCGCGCCACAGGGTGACCAGCAGCAGGGCCATCAGGGCCAGGATGGGGAGCAGGAACAGCCCGCTGATGAGCCCCATCTTGGCGGTCAGCGACATGCGGTCCAGGATCTGGGCAGGCCTTGGCAATTCCATCTTCAAGCTCCTTGGGGAAGGTCATCCAGGGCCGGCAGGACCCCGCTGGCCAGCAGGCTGGTGAGATAGGGCATGGTGACAAGCGATTGGCAGGCGCCGGATTCCAGGCAGGCCTTGGGCATGCCGAACACGGCACAAGAGGCGCCTTCCTGGGCCAGGGCCAGATCGCCGGCGCGGCGCAGCGCGAGCAAGCCCTGGGACCCGTCCCTGCCCATGCCGGTCAGCACCGCCCCCAGGCAGGCGCCGCCCCCGTGCGCGGCCAGGCTCCCCAGCATCCTGTCCCCGCTGGCGCCGGGCTCCCCGGGCTTGAGGGCCGGGGTGTGGAGGATGCCACCGGGCCCGCATTCCAGATGCCGCCCCGGCGGGGCCAGGTAGACCCGGCCCGGCAGGGCCTTGGCTCCCTCGCCCGCGGCCCCCACCGCCAGGGCCGTGTGCCCGGCCAGCCACTGGATGAAAGCTTCCTGAAAGCCGGCGGCCATGTGCTGCACCAGCAGCAGCGGGAAGGCCAGGTCGGCGGGCAGGGGGGAGAGCAGCTCGGCCAGCGCCGCCGGGCCGCCCGTGCTGGCCACCAGCCCCGCCATGCTGATGGGAGACCCCTGCCGCCCCGGCGCGGGGAAGGGCCTGGCCAGGGGCGCCCCTGGCCAGGCCGGCAAGGCGGCTTCAGCAGCCACCAGGACAGCCTGGCGCAGGGCCTGGGCGAAGTCATCCAGGGCCCTGCGGGAGCCCACCTCCGGCTTGGCCACCGCGTCCACGGCGCCGGCGCGCAGCGCCTCGAACGCCAGCGTTGCGCCGCTCGCCGGGCTGGTCCCGGCCACCACCACCACCCGGGCCTGGCCTTGGGTGGCCAGCCGCCGCGTGGCCGCCAGCCCATCCAAGCCGGGCATGCACAGGTCCATGGTCACCACCTGGGGGCGGAGCCGCTGCTCCATCTCCAGGGCCTGCAGCCCATCCCCGGCCTCGCCCACCACCTGGATGCCATCGCCGGCCATCAGCAGCCCCAGCGCCTGGCGCATGGTGGGGGAATCATCGACCACCAAGACCCTCACGGCTCCCATGCGTCCTCCTCCCGATCGCGCAAGGCCCGCTCCAAGTAGGCCCCCAAGCGCCCCTCCGCGCATTCCTGCTTGGAGAACCAGGCATCCGCCCCGGCCCGGTGGGCGGCTTCGGCCAGGCCCAAAGCCCCTTCCGCGCTCACCAGCACCAGCACGGCCCTGCGGCCCTTCTCCTTGCGCAGGCGCTGGAGGATCTCCGGCCCCGGCATGCCCGGCATGTTCCAATCGCAGACCACCGCCTCATAGTCGCAGCTCTGGGCCGATTCCAGGGCCTCGGCCGCGCCGCGCGCCAGGTGGACCTCCCAGCCCATGGCTTCCAGCAGGGTGCGCTGCATGGCCCGCGCGGCCAGCGAGTCATCCACCACCAGCGCCTGGCGGCGCCGGCCCAAGGCCTGGGCCTGCCCCTTATCCAGGGCCGCCTCCACCAGCCAGTCAGGCCGCAGCAGGGGGGCCAAGCCGCCCTGCGGCAGCACCACCGCCCCTTGGTAGACGCCCTGGCTCCCCAGGGCCCTGGGCAAGGGCAGCACCCTCCGCTCCCCCTCCTCCAGCACGGCATCCACCCACACCCCGGCCAGCCTCTCCTCGTGCTGCACCGCCAAGAGGGGGCGCCCGCGCCAGGCGGGGCGCGGATAGCGCAGACGCAGCAGCCCCGCCAGGTCAGCGGGCTCCAGCTCCATGCCCCGCAGCCGCACCTGGCGCCCGCCCAGGCCCTCCTTGGGGGCGGCGCCGCAGGCCGCCACGGCGGCCAAGGGCAGCGCCACCAGGGCGGGCCCGCACTGGGCCAGCAGCACCGGCAGCGCGCCCTGGCGCAGGGGCACGCTGACCTGCACCCGCGTCCCCTGCCCCGGCCGGCTCACCAGATAGGCATCCCCGCCCAGCGCCCGCGCCTGGCTGCGCACCACATCCAAGCCCACGCCGCGGCCGGAGACCTTCCCCACCGTGCTGCGCGTGGATAATCCGGGGCTGAAGAGGAGCTGGGCCACTTGGTTGTTGTCCAGGCCTTCCAGCAGCTCGGGCGGCAGCAGAGCCGTCTCCAGCGCCCGCTGGCGCACCCGGGCTGTGTCCACACCGGCGCCGTCATCCGCCACCTCCAGCGAGAGCAGGTTGCCCTGGCGCTCAGCCCGGATGACCAGCGCGCCGCAGGAGTGCTTGCCCGCGGCGTCCCGGGCCTGGGGCGCCTCAATGCCATGGTCCAGGGCATTGCGCACCAGGTGCAGCAAGGGCGCCCGCAGGGCGGCCGCCATGCGGCGGTCCACCCTGAGGTCCCCGCCCACCACCGAGAGCTCGGCCTGCTTGCCCAGGTCGCGCGCCAGGTCGCGCACAGCCCGCCGCAAAGGGGGCACCAGGTCGGACAGGGCCAGGGTCCCCACGGTGTCCAGCTCCTCTTCCAGGTCGCGGGCGGTGTCCAGGGCGGACTGGGCCAGGCCTGCCAGCCCTGGGGTGCCGCCTCGCGCCCTGGCCTCCAAGCCCAAAGCCAGGCTGCGCACCCTCTCCGCCAGGCCCTGCAGGGACGCGGAGCGGGCCGGGGTCAGGCGCGGGTCTTCCGCCCCCTGCTCCGGGCCGGCCTCCTCATCGGGCGCCGCGCTGGGCAGGGCGACCTCGCGCGGCGCCGCCGGCCGCACCGCGGCCAGCAGGGCATCCAGGCTGGCCAGCATGCCATCGGCCTGCTCCGGCCCCAGCCCTTGCCGGCCAGCCAGGACCGGGGCCAGCGCATCCTCCATGGCGTGCGCCAGGCGCGAGGCTTCATTGAGCCCGCAGATGGCGGCGCTGCCCTTCAGGGTGTGCAGCAGGCGGGCCAGGGCTTCGGCCTGGGGCGCGGCCTGGGCGCCCTGCCGGCCGGCGGACTCCAGGGCCAGGATCAGCTCTCCGCTGCGCTGGGCCAGGCCCCGGGCCTCCTCCTCGAAGGCGCGCGCCAGCTCGGCCTTGAGCTGCTCCTCATCCAAGGCCAAAGCCCGCCCCCATCTGCCGGGCCAAGAGCCCGGGATCGAGCCAGGCCAGCAGCCGGCCATCCGGCCTCTCCAGGCGGCGCAGGCAGCCCTCCGCCGGGGCCCGGCCCAGCGCCTCGGACAGCCAGGCCGCGGGCAGGGCGATCTCGCGCGGCGCCGCCGGGCAGGCCACGGCCAAGCGCCCGCCGGCCAGCTCCAGCACCAGGGCGACCAGGGGATCCGCGGGCCAGGACCTTACCCCGGCCAGGAAGGAGAGGTCGTAAAGGCACAGGGCCTGCCCCTGGTGCGCCAGCCATCCGCTCATGCCCCGGGGCGCCAGGGGCAGCGGCGAAGCCTGGGAGACCGGGAGGCAGGCCAGCAGGGCATCCAGGGGCAAGGCCAGCTCCAAGCCGGCCAGGTCCAGGCAGGCGCAAGCCGATTCCTCAACCGCCTGCGGGGGGGCCAGGCGGTAGCGCGCCGCTCGCCGCTGAAGGATGTCCCGGGCCGCCGGGTTCAAAGCGCCTCCCAGCACGACTCCATGACGCTCTGCGCCGCCAAGCGGTAATAGCTGACGCTCAGGGCCTGGGGGCCCTCCAGGGTCTCCATGGCCTCGCGGCCCTCCAGCAGGGTCAGCACATGGCGCATGGCCTCATGGGCGGCCCTGGGCTGGCTGCGGCGCGCCGCAAGGACCCCGCGCTCGCACCAGCCGGGCACGTAATCAGGATGCCGCTTCTGCAGCATGCCCAGCATGGCCAGGGCCAGCCCCTCTTCTCCGCTTTCCAGGGCGTGCAGGAAAGCCAGGTGCTGCTCCACCGCGCCCGAAGGGCCCCGCGCGGGCTCCGCCACGCGCGGCGCCGGGGCGGGCGGCAGCCACGCGGCTGGCCGGGCCGCCGGCAGGGCCGGCTTCCGGTAGACCTGCAGGGTGCCGCAGGCGCGCTCCAGCCCTTTCGGGGCCGCGCTGGGCCTGTCGACCGGGCCGAAGAAGTACCAGGCCCCCGGCCGCCCGGCCGACTCAAGATTGGCCAGCACCGCGGCGGCCGCCTCCCCGCTCAGATAGATGAGGACGTTGCGGCAGAAGACCAGGTCAAATTTCCCCCAGTCCGCTTCCAGCGGCTGCAAGAGGTTGTGCTGGAAGAAGCGGACCTTGCCTTTGAGGGTTTCGCGCACCCGCAAGGGGAGGGCGGACCTGTCTTCAAAGATCTCCAGGCCATGGGGGGGCTCGTCGCGGAGGCTCCACGCCCCATAGACGCCGCGCCGCGCCGTGGCCAGGCGGCTGGCTGAGAGGTCCAGGGCCGTCACCTCCCAGGATGCGCCAGGCTGGGTGGCGGCCCAAGATTCCAGCGCGCCGGCCAGGGACCAGGCCTCTTCGCCGCTGGAGCAGCCGGCGCAGAGCGCCCGCAGCACGCCCTTCCCGGCAACGGGGAGGATGGCGGCCCGCAAGTACTCAAAATGCTCGCTCTGCCTGAAGAAGAAGGTCTCGCCCACGATCAGGGCGTCGATGAGCTGCTTGGCGAGATACGGATGCCCCTCCTCGGCCATGGTGCGCAGCGTCTCCCGGCTCCAGCCTTCTGCCTCCAAGCCCTGCACCATGCGGGCCAGCAAGACCTGCCCCACGGCCGAGCGGTCGAAGCCCGCCAGGCGGCAGGCCAGGCCCTCCAATGCCTTGAACACCTCGTCCTGAGCCCCGATCAGCGCCGTCATCCTGCCACCCCCTCCGACAGATACTCCTGCTGCAAGCGGCCGGCCCTGCGGGCCAGCCGGGCGCAGCGACGGTCCCCAAGCTCCAGCAGCGGCAAAAGAGAGCCGGCGGCGCTGCGCACCCGGCAGGCCCCCCCTTGCCGCTCCACATCAGCGGCCAGCACCCGCTCCGGGTCGCCCAGCGAATCCACGGCCAGGGCCAGCAGCCCCCAGCCCAGGTTCAGCAGCACCAGCCAGCGCTCCTCTTCCCCCTGCTGGCTGGGCCGGGAGCGCAGGCGCGCCGCGTCCAGCACCGGCACCGCCCGGCCCTGCCACTCCACCCACCGCCGCAATCCCAGCCCTCCCCGGCTCAAAGGGCTGGTGGCGGGCATGGCCAGCACCGCCTCCAGGCGGTCCAGGGGGATGGCAAAGCGCTCCCCCGCGCTGTCCGCCGGGAGGATGCCCACCGAATCCTTGAGGCGGCTGGCCTCGGCCTCGCGCAGCATCTGGTCCACGGCGTGCAGGAGCTGCTCGGCGGCCAGGGGCTTGGCCAGCACGCCCCAGGCCCCCAGGGCGCGGCAGGCCTCGCCCCGATCCGGCTCCGAGGTGACCACCAGCACGGGCAAGCGGTCCAGACCCGGCTGCGCGCGCATGCAGCGCAGCACCTCGTCCCCATCCATCACCGGCATGGAGAGGTCCAGCAGCACCGCGTCTGGAGCCTGGCCTTGCATGGCAGCCAGGGCCGCCGCGCCATCGAGGGCCAGCCGGCAGCGGTAGGACTGGCCCAGCACCGCCTGCTCGAACCTCAGCACCGCCTCGCTGTCGTCCACCAGCAGGATCAGGGGGAGCGCCATGTCAGCCCTGCAGCTGGAGCTGGCGGCGCACGGCAGCGGCGATGCTGGCGTGGTCCGAGGGCTTGGCCAGGCACTGGATGTTGGCCAGCCCTGCGCCGATCTCGGCCACTTCGCCGGTGATGGCGGCGGAGAAGACCAGCACGGGCTTCTTGCACAGGACCGGGTTCTTGGCCAGCAGCTGCAGGAAGCCCTCGCCATCCATGCCTGGCATGCGCAGGTCGGTGACGATCAGGTGGACGCGGTTGCGGGTGAGCTCCTGCAGCGCCGCGCGGCCATCGCCCGCCTCGAGCACCCGGCAGGGCTGGAACCCCTTCTCCAGCGCGGCGCGCAGGTAGAGGCGCACGCTGGGGGAGTCCTCCACCACCAGGAAGCAGAGGGCCGCCGCCCCGGCTGGGCGCGGGGTTGGCTGGCTGTTCTCGAGCAGGATGCGCAGCTCCGACACCAGCTCCGAGCGGCGGAGCTTGCTGAACACCCCCTGGGCGCCCAGGGCCCTGGCCGGCTCCCGCACCTCGTCCAAGTCGCGGTCGGTGCTGACATACACCGGCTGGCGCCCGGGAGCCAGCCGCAGCAGCAGCTCCCGGCCCTCCATTCCCGGCAGGCCCCAATCGGTGACCACCAGGCTCCAGGGCCCAGCATCCATGGCCGCCAATTCCTTCTGGCTGCCGGCTTGGAAGACCTCGAGCCCCAGGTCGCGCAGGCGGTTGCTGAGGCTCTCGCGGAAGGGCTGGCTGGCATCGACGACGAGCGCGCGCGGGGTCATGGGGCGGTCTCCTGGGTGTTTTTCTTGACCAGCGCCCAGAACTCCTCCGGCGGCAGCGGGCGGCTGAACAGGTATCCTTGCATCTTGGTGCAGCCCCGCGACTTCAGCCACTCCCGCTGCGCCTCGGTCTCCACCCCCTCCGCCACCACTTCCATCCGCAGGCTCCGCGCCATGGTCAAGATGGCCTGCACGATGGCCTCTTCCACGCCATCGCCGCTGCCCAGGCTGGCCACGAAGCTGCGGTCTATCTTGAGCACATCGATGGGCAGGGATTTGAGGTAGCTGAGCGAGGAATAGCCGGTGCCAAAGTCATCCAGGCACACCCGCACCCCTGAGGCCCGCAGGGTCTGCAGGATGGCCAGGGCCTCCGGGCCGTGGGTCATGGCCGTGGTCTCCGTGATCTCCACTTCCAGCGCATGCGACGGCAGCCGCCGCATGGCCATGGACTTGAGCACCTGCTCCGCCAGGTCCGGGCGCCGGAATTGATGCGCCGAGAGGTTGATGGCCACGCTGAGCGGGGCAAGCCCGGCGGCCCGCCAATCCGCGGCTTGGGCGCAGGCCATCTCCAGCACCCTCTCAGAAAGGGGCAGGATCAGACCGTTCTCCTCGCAGAAGGCCACGAATTCGCCGGGCCCCAGCAGCCCGCGCTCGGGATGCGACCAGCGCACCAGCGCCTCCGCCCCGGTGATGCGGCCGCTGGTGAGGTCCACCTGCGGCTGGTAGTGCAGCAGGAACTCCCCGCGCTCCAGGCCCAGCCGCACCTCGCTGTCCAGGGCCTGGTGCTGGCTCACCAGGGCATTCATGTCCGCCGTGAAGAAGCGGTACTGGTTGCGGCTCTCCTTGGAATGATAGACCGCATTGTCCGCCTGGCGCACCAGGCCCTCCACGCTGGCAGCCTCGCCGGGGTAAAGGCTGACCCCCACGCTGGCGGTCACGCAGGCCTGCTGCCCCTGGATGTGGCAGGGGGCCGCCACGGCGCGGAGGACCTTCTCGCAGACCAGCGCGGCATCCGCCGCGCGCGCCAGGGGATAGAGCACCGCCGCGAACTCATCCCCGCCCAGGCGGGCCAGCGTGTCGCTGTCGCGCAGGCAGGCGCCCAGCCGGCTGGCGGTCTGCAGCAGCAGCTGGTCCCCGGCCGGATGTCCCAAGGTGTCATTCACTGCCTTGAAATGGTCCAAGTCGATGTAGAGCACCGCCAGGCAGGAGCCCAGCCTGCGCGCCTGCCCCAGGGACTGCTCCAAGCGGTCATAGAAGAGCTGGCGGTTGGGCAGGCCGGTGAGGACGTCATGGTAGGCCATATGATAAAGGTAGGCTTGCTTGCGCTCATTCACCTGCTTGAGCAGCGCGTGCCCTGTCCCCATGCCGAGATAGCGGCCCTCGGTGGTGATGATGAAGCCCTCATACAGGAAGCGCTCCTCATCCTCGATGATGATGCGCGCCAGGTCATCCAAGGCCGTGGCGGCATCCACCACCAGGGCCTCGCTGTCCATGAGCCGGGAGATGGGCTTTTTCCCGAAGATCTCCCGCGTGTAGCGCCGGGCAAAGCGGTCGATCAGGACATGCCGATTGACCAGGCCCACGGGCCGGTCCTGCTCCACCACCGCCAAGGATTGCAGGCTGCGGTCGCGGATGAAGAGCTCATAGACCGCCTCGCAGGAGCGGGCAGCCATGACAGGCGGCACAGGGATGGCCAGCGGCTTCACCGTGTCGTGGGGCGTATTTTCCGTGCCAAAGAGCTTGGCTGTGCTCTGTGCGGCCATCTGCAGGCTCTGGTCAGGCTCGCTTGCGCCATGCAGGGGGAGTTGGCGCAAGAGCCGTTGCAAAAATCCAGGCGAAGGCAGCGTCGGTGGAGTGGAGTTCTGCATGCGCCACTTATACATGCATCTGATTACGCCTCGGGATGCACAGGGTTTCACCCTTGTAAATTGAGCTGGCAGCACGCCCAGCAATCCCAAAAAGCTTGCAGAGGTAACCTGGCTGAAACCATCCTGACGCGCCGCGCTAACAGGGCCCTGTGACAATGCGGTCACAAGAAGGTCACAGATTCCCGCACCCGCGTGAGAGGCATGAATGCCCACAGCCCTAGAGAGGCGCCCCGACTCCCCTTTCAGCCTGCCCTCGGCCAACCCCTGGATGAATAAAGCCCTGGGCCTGGCCGCCAATGCGCTGGGCCTGGCCGAGCTGGACCGGCTCTACAGGCTGAGCCTGGAGGTGGATGCCGAGGATTGGCTGAGCGCCGCGCTGGCAGTGATGGAAGTGCAGGTGAAGGTAGAGGAGGGCGCGCTGGACCGCGTGCCCAGCGCCGGCAGCCTGCTGGTGGTGGCCAACCATCCCTTTGGGGGGCTCGAAGGCGTGGCCCTCTTGCACCTCTTGCGCCAGCGCCGCCCTGATGTGAAGATCTTGGCCAACCAGATCCTGATGCGCATCCCCGAGCTGCGCGGCCTGGTCCTGCCCGTGGATGTGTTCGGCGGCCCCCAGGCGCAGGCCACCAACTTGAGGGGCCTGCGCCTGGCCCTCCAGCACCTCCGCCAGGGGGGCCTGCTGGCCTGCTTCCCTTCCGGCGAGGTGAGCAGCCTCGACCTGGCCAAGGGCGGGGTGGTGGACCCTGCTTGGAATCCCCAGATGCTGCGCCTGGCCCAGAAAAGCGGGGCCGCGGCGCTGCCCATGCGCTTTGACGGCGGCAACAGCCCGCTCTTCCAGGCCGCGGGACTGCTGCATCCCCGTTTGCGCACCGCCCTGCTCGGCAAGGAGATGCTGGGCAAGCGGCACAGCATCCTCAAGGTGGCGGTGGGCGAGGTGGTGCCGCACCGCCGCTTCGCCGGCCTGGATGCCGGGGAGGCCACCCTGCTGCTGCGCAGCCGCTGCGAGCTGCTGCAGGGGCGCTTCAGCACCGCCCCCATCGCCCTCCGGCCTCCGCTGCCCTGGCTGCGCCGGCCCGAGCCCGAAGCCCTGGCCCTGGCCCAGCACCCCTGGGTGCTCCAGCAGGAGGTGGCCTCCCTGCCCCCAGGGCAGCTGCTGTCCGAGGGCGGCGGCTTGCAATGCTGGGTGGCTGAGGCCAGCCAGATCCCGCAGATGCTGGAGGAGATCGGCGTCCAGCGCGAGCGCTGCTTCCGCGCGGCCGGCGAGGGCACCGGCAAGGCCATGGACCTGGACCGCTTTGATGCCTGGTACCTGCACCTCTTCCTGTGGAACCCCGAGCGCCGGGAGCTGGCCGGCGCCTACCGCATGGGCCTCACGGACCAGGTGCTGCAAGCCCATGGGCCATCCGGGCTCTACACCACCACCCTCTTCCGCCTCAACAGCGCGCTGCTGCAGCGCCTGAGCCCGGGGCTTGAGATGGGGCGCAGCTTCGTGCGCGAGGGCTACCAGGGAACCCACGGCCCGCTGATGCTGCTGTGGAGGGGCATCGGCCGCTTCTTGAGCCAGCGGCCCCAGTACCGGCACCTCTTTGGCGCGGTGAGCATCAGCGTGCTCTACCGCCCGCTCTCCCGCGCCCTGATGGCCGACTTCTGCCGCCAGCATCTCCGGCTGGAGGGCCAGGGACCCATCGCCCGGGCCATGCTCCCCCGGCGCCCCTTCGCCCCCGTGCTCTCGGCCTCGGCCCGCGGCGCCAGCGAGCTGCTCAAGGACATGGATGACCTGGACGAGGCCATCAGCCTCATCGAGAGCGGCCGCTGCGGGGTGCCGGTGCTGCTCAAGCATTACAGCCGCATCGGCGGCCGCTTCGCTGGGTTCAACCTCGACCCGGCCTTCAACAACGCCGTGGATGGCCTGGTGGTGGTGGACCTGCTCAAGACCCCGGGCCGGGTGCTGGCCCGCTATATGGGCAATGAGGAGGCAAGATCCTTCCATGCCCATCATGGGGTGGGCGCCTCGGCTGGATGAAGGCGCTTTCAAGGCAAAAAAAGGGCGGCCCCGAGGGGCCGCCCTTTTTTTGCGCGCCTGCTAGGCCACCCGGGCCTGCGCCAGGTCGCGGTAATCCTGGATGAGCGCGCCATTGATGGCGCCCCAGCTGCGCTTGGCCGCCTCGCGCAATCCCCGCCCGGCCATCAGGCGCGAGCGGCCTGGGCTCTTGAGCAGGGAGAGGCAGGCCTGGGCCAGCCCTTCCCTGTCCCCGGGCTCGCAGGCCAAGCCGGCCTGGCTCTGGCTCAAGATGTCCCCCACCCCGCCGGCATTGTAGGCCACCACCGGCAGCCCCGAGGCCATGGCCTCGAGGATCACGTTGCCGAAGGTCTCAGTGCGCGAGGGGAAGAGGAAGAGGTCGCAGCTGGCATAGAGCTGGGAGAGGGGCAGGCCTGTGACAAAGCCCAGCAGCTGGGCCTGGGGCAGGCGCCGGCGCAGGGCCCGGGCCATGGGGCCGTCCCCGGCGAACACGGGCCTCACCTTCTGGCCCTTGGCCTGCAGGCGCCGCACCACCGCCACCAGGTCCTTGAGCCCCTTCTCGCTCACCAGGCGGCCCACAAAGAGGATGAGCTTCTCGCCCTTGGCGCTGAGCCTCTGCCGCAGGCCCGGGTCGCGGTGGCGCGGGTTGAAGGCCTGGGTGTCGATGCCGCGCGGCCAGAGGGCCAGGCGCTCGAAGCCGCGGCCAGTGAGCTCCTGCACGGCCGAGGCAGAGGGCGCATAGGTGCGGGCGCAGCGGTTGTGGAAGTGCCTCAGCAGGCCCCAGCCCAGGGGCATGAGCGCGCTGGCGTGGTAATAGGGGAAGTACTGCACGAAATGGGTGTGGTAGGAGGCCACCACTGGGAGCCTATGCCGCAGGGCCCAGGACTGGCCAAAGTAGCCCAAGAAGGTGGGCGTGGTCACATGCACCACGTCCGGCTCGAAATCCTCCAGCTCCTGCTCCAGGCCCTGGAAATGGGGCCAGGCGCAGCGGTAATAGTCATACATGGGGATGGCGAAGCTGGGCAGGGGGTGGACCCGCGCGCGCCATGGGCTGCTGCCCGCGGAGGGGGGGGCCACCGGGGAGAAGAAGCGGA
This sequence comes from uncultured bacterium, assembly GCA_964463435.1. GTDB lineage: Bacteria > Oederibacteriota > JAJYGY01 > JAJYGY01 > JAJYGY01 > CAYXCT01. Next base: position 18,533 of record CAYXCT010000020.1, read on the forward strand.
AATCAACGCCCTCGGCATCCATGCACTCGGCCAGCCGGGTGAAGGTGCGCGCCACGCCATCGGTCAGCGGCGGCAGGCTCTCAGTGAAGATGGCGATGCGCAAAGGCCCTCCTAATTAGGTGGGCCATTGTTTCA
>CAYXCT010000021.1:0-18616 GCA_964463435.1 uncultured bacterium
AGGAGCTGCGCCTGCAAGAGGCGCGCCGCCTGATGCTGGCCCAGATGATGGACGCGGGCATGGCCGGCCAGCAGGTGGGCTACCTGAGCCTGTCGCAGTTCAGCCGCGAATACGGCCGCCTCTTTGGCAACCCGCCCAGCCGGGACATCGCGCAGTTGAGGGAGCAGGCTGAGGCATTTTGATGCAGTTCCGGCCCAACTCCGCAGAAGCCGGTGCGTAAGCTTAAAGAGAGGCTTCTGCGGGAGGCGCTGATGAACCCGACATCCTTGTTTGTGAACCGTTTGCATCCCTGGGTCAAAGATGCGCATCAGTTGCTGGGCAACACCATGGTGGGCCTGGCCATCAGCCATGCGCTCTTGAGCAGGGCTTGGCTCATCTCTTGGGTGAGGAGCAAGCGCAGGCCAGCCTGAGATGGGTGGCAAAAGAAAAGCCCGGCCATGAGCCGGGCTTTTCTTTTTACAGTTATTTCTTGGTCTTCATCATCTTAAGAAGGTCATTGCTGAGTTCGTTTATATATTGTTTGCTTGCCTGCTGATCTATGGCGTTTTTACCTACCAGGTTGAATTCAATCTGGGTGCATTCCCCGTCTTGAAGGATTCTCCCATTAATGGTGAATGTCCCGAGATCAGTTGTTTTTATCTCCGAGCTTCTGAAGCTGTCCAGATTGCTTGAAGGTTGGAGAAGGATTCCACGGTGATTGAATAACTTGGAAATGGCGGTTCGGGCTTCTTCTTCGGAACAAGGGCAACAAATTCTTATTCCGTGATACGCATTACTGCAAGCGGCAAGGCAAACAATCAGAAGCGCAATGCTTAAGAGGCGGAAGGCCAAGGAGACACCCGCAATCTGCGTGGCTTTGGGAAAATGTGGTGGGCCCGGCAGGAATCGAACCTGCAACCAAGCGATTATGAGTCGCCTGCTCTAACCGTTGAGCTACGGGCCCGTGCAGGGCATCAATCTAAAGCCAAACCCGTTTTTTGTCCATTCTACTATGCCTGAACACCTGCAGCTTCCCAATCCGGCTTGGGCCGCCCCCATCTCGGGCTCATGTTCACAGTCCATGCAAGAAAGCATTTGCAGATGCTGCAATTCAATGAATAAATAGCCTTGAGCCCCAACCATATAGGGGCATGGTGTGGAAAGTTTGATGCTGAATTCGGGGGGCGCATTGAGATCCCGCATTGCTAGTGCGTCTTTTTTCCTTTGCTGCTTCGCTAGCCCTCTCTTGGCCGGATATTGGGACAACTTGGGGCAGGATTTCTGGTTTGGCGTCCCTTATGTCAACACCGTCACAGCAGGCACCAATGAGCCAGTCTCAGTGCAGATCATCGCTCCAGAGGGAGCATCAGGAACCTTGGTCTTCCCAAGCCTTGGGCTTAGCCAAAATTTCAACCTCGGCTCGTATGGTTGGGCCTCCCTAGTTATCCCCCAGGCTGCGTTGCAGGACATGATGACCCTTGGAACCGGGCCTTCAATCCAAGATAGTGCAGGCCACATCACATCAGATAGGCCGGTCTCGGTTCAGCTAGCCATTTTGCCCGGGTGGGATGACGCGCTCGTCACTTTGCATCCGACCGGGGTGCAGGGCACTGCTTATGATTACCTGAGTTACGGCACATGGCACAACCCCACGGGAGCCGTGGTCGCCACCCAAGACAACACACTGCTTCAGATTATCCCGTCGATAACAGCGGCGGGGTTTTCTGCTGGTGTGACTGTGACGGCAAGCATCAATCAAGGGCAGTGGTATGATTTTTACGAGAACGCCCCTATGGCGATCTACGACTACACTGGCACCCAGTTCATCGCGAACAAGCCGGTTCTGGTGCTAGCCGGCAATTCCGGGTGCAGCGTGCCAGCGAGCTCCAGTGCCCCGGATTTTCTGCTGGATGAGGCGCCGCCCTCTGCTGATTGGGGCAGCACTTTTGTTGCCGTGACTTTTGCGGTGAGGACTGGGGGGGATTTCCTGCGCATCATGGCGCGAGACGACAGCACCCAAGTCTTTATGAATGGGGTGCTCCAAGGCAATCTGAACAGCACCGCCTTCTTTGATGCCACCATCACAGCGCACACCATGATCACAGCCAACCGGCCTGTGCTGGTGGAGCACCTCATGGCTTCTTTCACCTTTGACAACACGAACGGCGACCCATCCATGGACTATTTGCAGCCCGTGGATCAATGGAGCACAGGCGCCTTGTTCGTGGCGATGCAGTCCCAAGGCCCTTATACACAGTGGTTCGTGAACATCGCGGTTCCTGCTGGCGGTGAGGGTGGCGTAACGCTGGATGGAGCGAGCATCTCAGCCTCTTCTTTCTCACCGGCTGGTTCGGGCTTTTCCGCAGCTCAGGTCCCAATTGGCCTTGGTTTGCATAGGGTGGCATCAAGCATGCCCTGCCAAGTGGAGCAATACGCCATGTGCCCCTACGGAAGCTACGCCACCATTGCGGGCAGAGATCTGCCCCTGTCCACCGCCACCCTGAGCCCGACCTTAACGCCCAGCTCCACCACCACCCCCAGCGCATCCAGAACTTGCACGGCAAGCGTCACCCCCAGCATGACACCGAGCATCACCCAGACTTTGACAATCACCGCGACCCCCACGCCCAGGCCCTTGCCCCTGCTGCTTCACTTGTACCCAAGCAGCCCCAACCCATTTGGCAATCAAGGAACCTACATCACATATTGGCTACAGGTTGACGCTCTTATAGATATCCGCATCTATGACATCTCAGGGGAGCTTGTGCGCGACCTTAACCCCGTTGAGGGCAAGGCTGGGGATAATGAGGCCTTCTGGGATGGGAAAAACAATTCTGGCCGGCTCGTGGCCAGCGGGGTCTTTATCTATCTGGTTTCTGCCGTTACACCGAGAAACGAACATGTTTCGGATTTTGGAAAATGCGCAGCGGTTAGATAGGGGCTTGTTGAAAGGTCGCAAGCTCTCAGCCTGTACCATAATGTACCAAATTTTGCAGGCGCTTGCTTGGGAGTGGGGCTGCTCCTATAATTAGCATAAACAAGCGCTTGCTCGGTCATCCGCGGTCAATCTAGGTCGGCCTGGGCTTGCTAAGAAGGCGCGCTAGGAATAGACTTTTATGGGCTGGCCTGGGCGAACCCAGGGGCCTGGTGCCGCGTCTTATGGGCATCCGCAAGAAGCTATTAATAGGAGGCGACATGGCAAAAATTTCATGGTCCCGGCTCTGCGGCTTGGGCCTGCTGGCCTTGGGCTTGGCCCTGTGCCAGCCGGCTTGGGCCGACATGCAGGCCAAGCTGAACGTGGTGGGTTCGGCCCTGGCCCGCTCGGGCCAGAGCATCAGCAGCCTGGCTGTGGCCGGCTTCACGGACGCTGGCTCGGGCGATGCGGCCCTGGCCCAGGCGCTTGAAGACGGGCTGCGCAAGGCTGTCAGCCGTACCAAGAAGCTCAAGGTGCTGCCTGCCAGCGCCGACCCCAGCAAGGCGGCGGCCCTGCTCACCGGCACTTACAGCGCCCAGGACGGCGGCCTGGCCGTGCATGTGCTGCTGCAGGATGCCAGCGGCACCCCGCTGGGCTTCACGCGCGACTTGGTGCTGGCCAGCGAAGACCTGCAGGCCGCGGGCTTGAGCCTGCCGGCAGCCAGCGCTCCCGCGGCCGCGGAGCAAGAGCCGCTCTTGGCCAAGCCGGCTTTGGTGGATCCCTACTACAGCGGCCAGGCCATCCCCACGCTCTCGCCCCGCGCGCCGCGCAGGCCTGGCCGGCCCTTTCACGTGGATGTCTCAGCCGGCTACAAGGCCTTCTTCCCCACCAATTCCACCTTTGCGCCCTGGATCGGCGGCCGGGCGGATGGCGCCAGCATGGGCCTGAGCTTCAATGACTGGGTGCTGGTGGACGTGGACTATTGGCACGCTAACATCAATGGCATGGGCACCGTGGATGGCCTGGACTACTTTGGCACCGACCTGGCCATCACCTACCCCATGCGCTTCGGCCCGCTCACCTTCTACCTGGGCCCAGGCGGCCGCTTTGCCGACCTGCAGGTGCATGACACGGCGGTCAATGATGACAGCGACCAGGCCTCCTTTGGCAACAACGCCCTCACCGCCGTGGTCGGCGCCAAGCTGCGCTACGACATGGTGGGCCTGGACCTGCGCTACGCCTATGACCTGGTCTCGTCCTACACCGGCTATCACACCGTGCGCTTGGGAGGCTTCCTTGAATTCGGCCGCTAAGAGCCTGGGCATCCTCTTCTGCGCCGGCCTGGCCCTGCTGCTGGGCAATGGCTGCGCGGACCGCGGGCCCACCAATTTGTACAGCAAGCCGCTCTTCAATCAGAGCCAAGCCGGGGCGCAGATGGAGATAGACCCCTGGGATTACAACCTCACCTGGCCTGGCTCGGGATCGACCTCTTACAGCATAGCGCTCAAGAACATAGGCAACGGCAGCACGGTGGGCCCCATCACCGGCGTCCTCAGCGAGCCATCAGGCAGCTGCTCCACCATCACCCTGGGCACGGCCAAGTTCGGCCAGGCCGGCCAGGTCATCAATCCGGGCGATGTTGTCTATGGCCAGCCGGTCTCTTATGTGGCTGATTTCTCAAGCTGCTCTGCCGGCGTCACCGTCACAATGACCGTCACCATGTCCGACACAAGAGGCAATGTTTGGGCAGAGAGCTTCTATACGGATGGCCATACTTATTAATCGTGGAGGGATCATGAATCGGCTATTGAAAGGCGCTGTCTTGGGCCTGGCTCTCTTGAGCCTGGGGGTCCTGCCAGCCGCGGCTGCCGCGGATGCTGGCCTGGACAAGGTGGTGATGAAGGATGGCCGGGTAATCAGCGGCCTGGTGGTCGAGGAGACCCAGGACAAGGTGACCCTGAGGGTGCAGGGAACAGAGCGAAAGTTCAGCCGCAGCCTCATCAAGAGCATCAGCTATGGCACTGGCGAGGCCAGCCAGCCGGCCAAGGCCACGGAGGCCAGCGCTCTGGAGGCCGTGCCGCAAGCCGGGGCCGAGGAGCCGGCTGCCGATGCTGCTGAGCCGGCCAAGGCCAGCACCCTCCAGGAAGACCTGGCCATCCGCTACAATGTGCCCTTGAGCGAGGTGGTGTGGGTGCGCAAGCAGGGCATCCCAGAATCTGAGCTGGCCATGGTCTTCTTTGTGGCAGCGCGGGCCAGGGTGGTGCCAGGGGTGGTGGTGCAGCTCAGGCTCAGCGGCTGGGATTGGAGCGACATTGAGAGCCATTTTGGCATCGATGCATCCCGCATCTACTACGTGCCTGGCCCTTGGTACCCCTATCCCTACTATCACCTAGGATGGGGCTGGGGTTGGGGCTGGGGAGGCGGCTGGGGCTGGCGTGGCGGCGGTTGGCATGGCGGCGGCCATCATTGGCGCTGAGGAGCAGAGGAGCAGCCAATCAAAAGAAAGAGCCCGGCCATGAGCCGGGCTCTTCTTTATTGACATCTCCTTCAATGCTCCACTTTGCCTGTGGCGGGGTCGTAGTTGAGGCCCTCGGGCACATGGTCGATGAGTCCCTTCTCTGCCAGCTGGCCCAGGTTGTCCGGGTTGTGGCCCTCTTGGGCCCGGTACATGGTGACGGCCCGGCGCACAGATTCAAGGTCATCGGTGGCCACGGCCCGGCGGGCCGCGTCCACTTCGCGCTCCAGGGCCTTGGCATTGCCCATGTCGCCGCTGGGCACGGTGATGCCGGTGCCGCCGCCCTGGGCCGGGCTGGTGGCGGATGATGCGCCCGCCTGGTTCATCATCAGGTAGGCGATGATGCCGGCGGCCAAGAGCAGGCTGAGCAGGCCAAAGGCGCGCATGGTCCCTCCCTAGCAGGCGCGCCAGGGCCCTTCCCTGGCGCTAGGCCATTCTATACCAAGCCCGGGCCCTTGTCCCCTGCGCGCCCATGCCTTTATTCCACCATCAGCTTGCCCGGCTTGCTCAGGCTGGCGCTGGCCCCATTGCGGGTGGCGGTGATGGTGTAGAAATAGGCGCCCTTGGCGGTCAGCAGGCCCGAGGGAATGGCGATGCTGTTCCAGCCCGCCTTGAGCTGCCGGGCGCTCATGCCGCCCACCAGCTTCAGGGACACGGTCCAGAACTTGACCTGCAGGGCATCGGCCGGGCCGGAGAGCTCGACCGCCAGCTGGCGCGGGTTGGGGTTGGGCAGGGGCAGGCTGCGGATGATGCGCAATCCCTGCCCAGGCTGGCTGGTGGGGCTGAAGCTGGGGGTGCCTGCGGGCTCAACCGTGGCCGAGGATGTGGACGAGGCGCTGGGCTCTGGGCTGGGTGTGGCCGTGGCCGTGGCGGTCCGGCTGAGCGTGGCTGTGGCGCTTGAGGTGGCTGAGGGGCCAGCGGTGCAGCTGCTGGTGCTGCTAGGCTCCGCCGTAGCTGAAGGCGTCAGCGAGGGGCTCATTGTGCTGCTGGCCGCGGTTGAGGGAGTGGGGGTTGCAGAGCTGGTGGCTGTGCCAGTGGCCGTGCTTGTGCCGGATGGCGTGAAGCTGGCGCTTGAGCTGAAGGTGGCTGTGCCAGCTGGCGTAGGCGAAGCGGTGCGGGTGACGCTGCTGGTGGCAGAGGGGCCTGCTGTGATGCTGGATGAGGCCGTGGCAGTGGGCGTTGCGGTGCTGGTGGGCGTGGAGCTGGCTGAGGGCGTGCGCGTGGCGCTGCTGGTGGCAGAGCTGGCCTGGGTGCTGCTGGCCGTGGCCGTGGCTGAGGATGTCGCGGTGCTGGTGGGCGTGGAGCTGAATGAGGGCGTGCGCGTGGCGCTGCTGGTGCCGCTCGGCTCCGCCGTGGCTGAAGGCGTCAGCGAGGGGCTCATTGTGCTGCTGGCCGTGGCGGTCCTTGTGCTGCTGGGGCTGGGCGTGCGCGAGGGAGAGCTGGTGGGGGTCCCATTGCAGCCGCCGCCTGACACCGAAGCCATCCTGGGCTTGATGACCGCGCCATACCAGGAGGTGGGCGTGTAGTTCCAGTCGCTGATCAGGTTGGGGGTGGCGCTGTCGTGCATGCACCAAGCCACCCAGCCCTGGCAGTACTGCTCGGCCCAGCTGCACACGCTCAGGGGCCAGGCGCCGGTGGTGTCAGGCTGGCCGCTGTTCTCGCCGAACTCGGTCACCACCACGGCGTGGGTGCTGTACACGCTGGAGGGCACGGCGGCCGACCAGCAGCTGAGGGCGCAGCCGTAGTTGGCCTGCTTGAAGGGGTAGATGTGGGTGGCATAGGCGATGCCATCGGTGCCAGCCGTGTCGGTCAGCCATTGGCCGTAGGCGGGCAGCCCGGAAAGATCAAAGGCCCAGTTGATGCCGCCGGCAAAGATGATGTTGCGTGCGCCCGTGGCGCGCACCGTGGTCACCAGGCCCTGCATGCCCGGGCTGTGATAGTTGCCATCGCCCCAAGCGCTGCCGCCCCAGCGCCAGAGGCTCCAGCCCGCGGCATTGGCCGTCAGCTTTGATGTGCTGCAGCCGCCAGGCTCGTTGTAGAGGTCGAAGAGCACCGCGGGGTTGTTGGCATAATGCGCGGCCAGGCTGGCCCAGAAGGCGGTGGAGTTGTCATCGGGCATGTCATGCTCGCCATTGGTGCCGCTAGTGCCGCAGACATTGCCGCCGCCCCAGGTGCCCATGTCGCTCCAGTGCAGGTCCAGCAGCACCCAGCAGTTGCGGCCGCTGATGGTGTTGACGATGCTGTCCACGATGGCCTGGTAGCTGGAGGCGCTGGCCCCGCAGGCCTGGCCCAGCCAGCGGTCCTGGTTGAGCGGCAGGCGGATGAAATTGCCGCCCCAGTCCATGGTGGTCTGCACGGACTTGATGATGCCGGCCGTGGAGGGGTCTCCGGTGTTGGTCCACTCCAGGCTGGGAACATCCGCGCCCTTCAAGAACACAGGGCAGCCGCCGCTGGCCGTGACGATCTTGTTGCCAGAGACCATGAGCTCAGGCGACGTGGCCAGGCCATGCAAGGGAAGAAAAAGACCGAGCAGCAGGCTGATGCCAAAGATTTTAAAACGCTGGTTCAGGGGCATTTGATTCCCGATAAAGATAATCGTCTGAATTCGGATATTGAATGATATAAGTATACATGGTTGAAGCGTTGAAATTCGGGAGAGCCTGTTTTTATAACAATTCTTTGCCAAGACCTGCGAAATAGCACAATTTTTTAATAATATTTCACTTTTATTGACGAGTTTTTTCGCTTTGCGGAACTCGTTGAGCTTCATAGTGGGCTATCAGAAAGCGGAAAATCAGATTATAATGGTTGTCTCACTCAGGAGTTCTTGATGCGCTGGTCTTTCGTGGTGGGCCGCATCGCGGGCATAGAGTTCCGCCTGCATGCCGCCTTCTTTCTCATCCTCCTCTTGGGCCCTAGCCTGGCCGGGCCTGAATATGGCCTGGCTGGCGCTGTGTTTGGCGTCTTTTTGCTGGTGCTGCTCTTCATGTGCGTGGCCCTGCATGAGCTGGGGCATTCGCTGGTGGCGCTGCGCCTGGGCCTGAAGGTGCGCGAGATCATGCTGCTGCCCATAGGCGGCGTGGCCCGCGTCAGCGGGCGCTATCGCAAGCCTTGGCACGAGCTGTTGGTGGCATCGGCCGGGCCGCTGACCAGCCTGCTGCTGGCGTATGCCCTTTCCCTGGGCCTGCCCCTGGATTTCAAGCCCGGCATGGCCATGGAGGATGCGCTCAAGGCCTATCAGGCCCTGCTGCAGGGCCCTCCAGGCCTGCCCATGGCCCTGGCCTGGCTCTGCACCGCCAACCTGTGGCTGGTGCTCTTCAACCTCATCCCAGCCTTCCCCATGGATGGCGGCCGCATGCTGAGGGGATTCCTGTCCCTATTTTTGCCCAAGCCGCGCGCCACTTGGTTCGCGGTGCTGGTGGGCCAGGGGCTGGCGGTGCTGATGGGCATCTTCGCCTTCCGCAGCTCCAACATCATGCTGGGCATCGTGGCGGTCTTTGTGTTCTTTGGCGCCGGGCGCGAGCAGGCTGAGGAGCGCGCCCAAGAGCTGCGCGCCGCGGTCAAGGCTGGCGCGGCCTGCAAGAAGCCCAAGGTGACGCTGTCGCCGGCCGACACGGTGGGCAGCGTGGTGGAGCTGCTGCTGGAGGGCTACCAGCGGGATTTCCCTGTGATGAGCGGGGACAAGCTGGAGGGCGTGATGGGGCGCGATGACGCCCTGCGCGCTGCGGCCCAGGGCCGGCAGGGGGAGTTCGTGGCCGGGCTCATGCGCCGCGACCTGCCGCGGGTGGAGGAGGAGGAGAGCCTGGAGCAGGCCCGCGAGACCCTCATCGCTGCTGGCCGCCGGCTGGCCGTGGTGTGCCGGGGCGAGCAGGTGCTGGGGCTGCTCAGCCTGGAGGACATTGACGAGGCCATGCTGGTGGCCGCTCATCTGAGGGCCGGCCGGGAGCAGCAGTAGCAAGGCTGGCTAAGGTGGCAAATAAAAAGGGCGCGGCATCTGCCGCGCCCTTTTTATTTGCCTATCTGGGTCGCGCTTGGCGCCGGGTCAATGCAGGGTTTGGGATGAATCAAGCATCGGCGGCTCCAGCAGCTTGAGGAATTCCGGCTGGGCGGAGAGCGACAAGGAGCGGAAGCGGGAATCCATCTGCCAGGTGAAGAGGTTGAGCGCCATCAGCAGCAAGAAGAAGAGCCAGGGGCTGGAGCGGGCCTCGCCCGGGGCTGGGGCGGAAGATAGGCGCGGGCTTGCGGCCAGCAGGCCCAGCACAGCCAGCAGGATGTCCAAAGAGAGCCAGCGCCCCCAGCTGGGGTTGAGCGCCAGCAGCGCCAGCTGGAAAGCCGCTGCCAGCAGGGCCAAGGCCTTGCCTGCCGGGCCAGAGACTAGGTCAACCAGCAGGCCGCGGCCGTGATCCACGGCTGCCAGATAGAGGGCCAAGGGCGCGCAGGCCAGGGCGGTCCCCGCCAGCGTCAGGATGATCTTGGCGGGCGCCAGGTCCGCGCTGGCAAAATGGAAGGCTTGGCCCAGGCTCATGCCAAGCTCGGGCCCCATGGCCGGGCCCCAGGCCTTGGGGTTGCCGTGGAAGGCGCTGATGATGCTGAGCAGGCGACCAGGGCCGCAGGGCGCCAGGGCCAGCAGCGCCCATAACAGCGCGCTGGGGGCCAGCATCCATGCCAGCTGCCGCCTGCGCCAGCTCAAGGCCGGGTGAAGCAGCCTCAACAGCAGCAAGACGGCCGGGGCGGAGAAGAATAGCTCTTGCTGCAGGGCCGTGAGCAGCAGAAAGGCCAGGCTCAGGGCCCAAGCAGCGGGCGCTGGCTTGCCGCGGGAGCCGCGCCAGGCCAGCAGCCCGGCCCAGGCCAGCAGGACCAGCTCCTTGCCGCCGCGCTCCGGGGATTCCACCTGGAAGAGCAGGCCCGCGGGCGAGAGCAGGGCCAGCGCCAGCAGCATGGGCGCGGGCCGCGGCCGGCGCAGCAGCAGGATGCAGGCCAAGATGAGCGCCAGGGCGCAGAGGATCTGGGCCAGCACCACGGCATCCACCGGAGCCTGGCCGGCCCAGGCGGCCCAGGGGACGAGCAGGCTGCCAGCCAGGCCATCGCGCACCAGCCCTGCGCGGTAATTGACGAGCCATGCTGCCAGGCAGCTGAGATGCGGGACGAGGAAGAGCGCGGCCAGGCGCAAGAAGGCCCACAGCAGCAGCAGGGTGGCCAGCTCCAGCTGGCCAAAGCTGAGCCGGCTTGCGCCGAGGCGGTGCAAGGCTTGCGCGGGCGAGGGCTTTGCGCCGGCGCTCATGGCAGCATCCGGGTGGCGTGGAGCAGCGGAGGATCTGGCAACTTGAGATAAAGGCTGGGTTTGCTCAGGAAGAGGGTGTTGCATAGGGGGTGCATGATCCAGGTGCCAGAATAAAGCGCCAGCACGGCGATGAAAACGAGCCATGATGGGCTGGACCGGAGCGGGGTTGCCGGGGCCTCGCGCTGTTGGATGGATAGCAATGTCAGGGCCGCTAGGAACAGGTCAATGGAGATCCAACGGCCCCAGTCCGTGGTCATCACGAAAAGAGCAGCTTGGCCGAGCAAAGCCGTGAGCGCCAAGGCTTTGGCGGAAGGGCGCTGCCACAAGGAACTGATAACGCCGCGAGCTTTAGCGTCCACGGCCAGCCAGGCCCAAACGGGCAGCGAAGCCAGGAGGAAGGTAGCTGGCATGAAGGCCAGCCTATTGGCCAGGTAGTCATGAAAGGCGTGGCGGGCGGCTCCTACCACGCCATATCCAAGATACCCTATGGAGGAAGAAGCCCAGCTCGCGGGATTCCCATGAAAGCGCTCAACGATCCGGAAGAATTGCCGTTCGTTGGTAGGCCCCAACCACGCCGTGTAAGCCATGAGCAGGAGCGCTGGGGCCAAGATCTGGCCTAGGCTCTTCATGGACCAGGACCTTTCCGGATCAAGAGCCATCATTTGCAGGAGCAGGACAGGGAAAAAGAAGAACAGCCCGTCATGCAGGGCGGTCAGGGCCAGCAGGGTGATGGCCAGGGAGATCTTGCCGGGCAGCGCATTGCGCCGGGCGGCCCGCCAAGCCATGACCGCGGCCCAGGCGAGGAGCGCGATCTCTTTGCGCCCGCGGTCGATGTCTTTCAATTGGAACAGCAATGTGGCTGGGGAGATCAAGGCCAGCACTAAGGCGAGCGGCGCGGGCCGAGGATGCCTGACAAGATGGATGGCCATCAAGATGACGGCCATGTAGCCGAGGATCTGGATCCCGGCCACCATGGCGTAAGGCGTGTTCTCCAGCCATTCGGCTGCTGGGATGAGCAGGCTGCCGGCCAAGCCGCGCCGGACAAAGCCGCCGTTGTAATTGATGAGCCAGTCTCCTTGTGTCCAGGCATGACAAAACAGAGAGATCTCGTCCCAAGACGCGTTCCAGGCATCAGGCCGCGAAGCAAGCACCACCAGGCAGAGGAGGACTCCGAAGAGCAGCATGGCTGTGAACAGGGCCTGCGCTGGGCTGAGTTGCGATTCGGCCAGGCGCCGGGTGGCCTGCAGGGATCTTTTGGCAAGGTTCATCTAGGCTCCTGGCCGCAAGGCGCGCTGTGCAAAAAAATGGGCGCGGCTGCTGCCGCGCCCATTTTGGTCCAGGCTCCATTGCCAGGTCAACGCTTGAATAGCGGGGTCCCCACCCAGGCGCCGGAGGCGGTGCCTCGGCTGGCACGGATGCGCAGGTAGGAAAGCCCCTCAGGGAGCTTGGCAAGCAGGCTGGAGGGAAGTAGTGCCTGTCCCCAGCCCTGGGGCCAGGAGCCCTGCAGGGTCCAGGCGCCTATCAAGGTATAGCCCGTGGAGTAGATGCGCAGCTCCAGCCGGTCAGCTGGCGCGCTCAACTGGAGGCGCAGCTCCCCAGGGCCAGGATTGGGGAGCGGCACCACCTTGAGGATGCGCGGCGCGCCTGAAGCGGTGGGGGCGGCAGAGGTGGGCGAGGCGGTGAAGCTGGCCAGCGCAGAGCTGGTGGCCGTGGCTGAAGGCGTGGCCGTAAGCGTGGCAGAGGCCGTGAAGCTCAAGGCGGCCGTGGCTGTGCTGCTGAAGCTTGGCGTGGCGCTGGCTGTGGATGTGGGAGAGCCGCTGGCCGGGCTGCTGGGGCTGGGCGATGCGCTTAAGGTGCTGGTGCTGGAGGCGGTAGGGCTGGGGCTGGCAGAGGGGGTGCTGGTCTCAGTGGGGGACGCGCCCGTTGTGCCAGTGCTGCTGGCAGTGGGGCTGGCGGTTGGGGTGGCAGAATCGGTGGAGCTGGGGCCGCTGGTCACCGTGCTGGTGGCCGTGGAGCTGGCCGAAGCTGTTCTGCTGGCAGTGGCGGTGGAGCTGGGGCTGGGGGTGGCAGAATCGGTGGAGCTGGGGCCGCTGGTCACCGTGCTGGTGGCCGTAGAGCTGGCCGAAGCTGTTCTGCTGGCAGTGGGCGTGGAGCTGAGGGTGGTGGTGGAGCTAAAGGAGGCATTGGCGGTGCTGCTGGGCGTGGCAGTTCGGCTGGGGCTGGAGCTGGCGCTAGGGGTGATGGTGGAGCTAAAGGTGGCATTGACGGTGCTGCTGGGTGTGGCAGTTCGGCTGGGGCTGGCGGTGACGCTGGGGGTGATGGTGGAGCTAAAGGTGGCATTGGCCGTGGAGCTGGGAGTGGAGCTGCGCGTGGGCGTGATGGTGGAGGTGGCGCTGCCCGAGGGGCACTGCACTGCCACCACATTGGGATAGGCGGTGATGAAGTTGCCCCAGGAGGGGGTGATGGAAGCCTGGCAGTTGTTGGCGGAGTCGGTCCAGGCCCAGGGCAGGATGCCTGAGTAGCCGTTGTTCATCACCGCGATGGCCAGGGCTTGCTGGGCATTGGCGTTGCCAGCGATGCCGGAGGTGGCCCCGGTGTATTGAGAATTGGGGGTGCTGATGCTCTCGCCCACGAAGATGGGCTTGCCAGCGTCTGGGCTGCCGGTCTTGTACCAAGTGAGGGTGCTGGGCGCCACGGTGGTGGGGTCGTAATAAGGGACCATCCAGTCGTAGAAATGGGCGTCAAAGAAGTCCAGGCCCAGGCCCTGCCAGAAGTTGTAGTCTTTTCCGTTCCATTTGAGGCTGGCGCTGCCCACGCTGCAGGGCTGGTCAGCATTGGCGTGGATGGCTGTGGCCATGGCCTTGACGTAGGCCTGCAGATTGGCCAGCGAGTTCTGGCGGTAGCCAGAGGTGGCGCCGCCATTGTCCGAGGACTGGATGATCCATTCCGGCTCATTGATGATGTCGTAGCCGAAGACGCCCTGGTTGCCCTTGAGGGCCTGGCAGATGGGGACGACCGCATTGTTGATGAAGCTGTTGCGGGTGGTTGCGTTCGAGATCACATCATCGTGGGCCCAGCCCGTGTTGGCGGTGTTGCCCATGTCAAAGCTGGAGAAGCAGAAATAGAACTTCATGCCCTTGGCTGAAGCCCAGTTGGCCGCGGTGACCATGTTGGCGGCCCAGCCGGCCGGCAGCCCGGTGCAAGTGCTGCCATTGCCAGTGCCGCTCCAGGTGGGCGAGCTGCCGAAATCCGTGAAGACCCACCAGCGCACCACCCGCACGCCATCATTGTACATGGTGGTCAGGTCGCTCTGGTCCGTGGCCCAATTGGAGGCCCAATTGCTGTTGCTGAAGTCGGTGCCCCATTGGTTCCATGCAAAGTTGCAGCCCAAGGGCCACACCGTGCAGCCGTTCAGCCAGGGGATGCGGGTCTCTGCCTGGGCGCTCAAGGGAGCCAGCAAACAGGCTAAAGCCAAGGCCTTTAAGATCAGCTTCATGCAGACCTCTTGAAAGGGCTTTCACGATTCAGTAGGTGGATTATAGCCGACAAAAATCCTTTGGCCAGAGAAAACAGAAAGCGTTTTCTAAAGTGCGATCAAAGCACCATAAAATGGAACTTTTCTACGGTAAAGAAAAGGTAAGAGAGAATTTTAAACAAAAAAGGAGGGCCCTAAGGCCCTCCTTTTATTGGAATAGGGAGCTTAAAAATTCAGGTTCAAGCCAGCGCCCAAGCTCATGCCGCTGAAGTCAAAATCAGGGTACCCCAGGGCTGAGCCTTTATCGATGGAAAGGCTGGTCATCTTGGCCATGCGGTAGCCGCCTTCCAGCTCAACGGAGAGCGGCGAGAAGATATTGTATTTGAGCCGCACCAAGGCTTCACCGGTGAAATTGCCGGACGAGAGGTTGGCGCTGTAGCCGGGCGCAGCCAGCTCAGCCTTCATCCAGCCATAGCCGCCCCACACGCCGCCCGAGATGCCCAAGCCAGTCAAGGGCAGGCTCCAATCCGTGCTCAAGCCCAGCTCAGCCGAGGTCAGCGTGGGCTGGATGGTCGTCTGATGAAGCGGGCCATTCATCGTCCCCTGGCTGGCGGAGATGTATTCCACCCGCGGCCCTATCTTGATGAAGGGCATCAGGCTGAATCCCGCGTCCCCGCCCACATAATAGCCGCCATCGATCTTGGTGGAGCCGGCCGGCATCTTGGCGTTGAGGTCCGCCATGCCCACGGTGGTGTAGCCGCCGGCAAAATTCACGTCCAGCAAAGAGGCGGAGGCCGCCCCGGCCAGGCCCAGCAGGCAGCCCAGGGCTGCGATCTTGGTGGACTTCATGTTCTCCCCCTTGATGGGCGCGGCCCCAGCCGCGCGGTGCTGTGGTTGGAAGAGGTCAGGGCTCGCGGAACCAGACCGTGGCCAGCGGCGGCAGGGTGAAGAGCGCGCTGAAGGGCTGGCCATGGAAGGGGATGCTGTCGGCATTCACCCCGCCCAGGTTGCCGGTGTTGCTGCCATGGTAGGCCGCGCTGTCGCTGTTCAAGATCTCGCGCCAATAGCCGCCGCTGGGCAGGCCCATGCGGTAATCCAGGCGCACGGTGGGCGATAGGTTGCAGATGCAGGCCACGCGGCGGCAGCCCGGGGCCTGGCGGAAGAAGGCCACCACATTGTCGTCGGCGTTGTTGGCGTCAATCCACTGGAAGCCCTGGGGCTCGTGGTCCAGGCGCCACAGGGCCGGCTCCTCCTTGTACACCCGGTTGAGGTCGGCCATGAAGTTCTTGACCCCCTCATGGCCCCAGGCGCCGGCCTGGTGCCAGTCGAGGCTCTTGTTGTGGTCCCATTCCCCGTGCTGGGCGAACTCCCCGCCCATGAAGAGCAGCTTCTTGCCGGGGTGGGCCCACATGTAGCCGTAGAGCGCGCGCAGGTTGGCGAACTGCTGCCAGCTGTCGCCGGGCATCTTGGAGAGCAGGCTGCCCTTGCCATGCACCACCTCGTCATGCGAGAGGGGCAGGATGAAGTTCTCGCTCCAGGCGTAGAGCAGGCCAAAGGTCAGGTTGTTGTGGTGCCAGCGCCGGTAGATGGGGTCCTTGCTGAAGTAGGCCAGGGTGTCATGCATCCAGCCCATGTTCCACTTGAGCCCAAAGCCCAGCCCGCCCAGGTAGGTGGGCCGGCTGACGCCGGGCCAGGCCGTGCTCTCCTCGGCGATCATCAGCACGCCCGGGTTGGCGGCGTGGCAGACCGCGTTGAGCTCTTGCATGAAGCGCACGGCATCCAGGTTCTCGCGGCCGCCGAACTTGTTGGGGATCCACTGGCCCTCTTTGCGGCTGTAGTCCAGGTAGAGCATGCTGGCCACGGCATCCAGCCGCAGGCCGTCGAAGTGGCATTCCTTGAGCCAGTACTCGGCGCTGGCCAGCAGGAAGTTGCGCACCTCGTTGCGGCCGTAGTTGAAGATGTAGGTGCCCCAGTCCGGATGCTCGCCCTGGCGGGGGTCCAGGTGCTCATAGAGGGCGGTGCCGTCAAAGCGGGCCAGCGCCCATTCGTCCTTGGGGAAGTGGGCCGGCACCCAGTCCAGGATGACCCCGATGCCGGCCTGGTGCAGGGCATCCACCAGGGCCCGCAGGTCGTCGGGCGAGCCGTGGCGGGCGGTGGGCGCGAAGTAGCTGCTCACCTGGTAGCCCCAGCTGCCGCCAAAGGGATGCTCCATCACCGGCAGCAGCTCCACGTGGGTGAAGCCCAGCCATTTCAGGTAGCTGGGCAGCTGCTCGGCCAGCTCCAGGTAGGTCAGGGGGCGGTTGCCCTCCTCGGGCTTGGTGCGCCAGCTGGCCAGATGCATCTCATAGACGGAGATGGGCTTGGCCAGGGGCGCCCCTTGGCCGCGCTCCTTCAGCCAAGCCTGGTCCTGCCACTGGTGGCTGGGCTCCCAGACCACGGCCGCGGTCTTGGGCGGGCATTCGGTGCGCCGCGCAAAGGGGTCTATCTTGAGCGCGCTGCTGCCGTCCGCGTGGTGCACCTCGAACTTGTAGAGCGCGCCCTCGGGCAGGTCGGGGACAAAGAGCTCCCAGATGCCGCTGCCGCCCATGTTGCGCATGGGGTTGAGGCGGCCATCCCACTGGTTGAAGTCGCCCACCACTGACACGCCGCGGGCCGCCGGGGCCCACACCGCGAAGCTCACGCCGCGGGCCCCGCCCAAGTCGATGCGGTGCGCGCCCAGGCGGCGGTAGAGCTCCTCATGGCGGCCCTCGCGGGCCAGGTACACATCCAGCTCGCCCAGGGTGGGCATAAAGGCATAGGGGTCGCGGTAGTCGAAGCGATGCCCGTCCGCGGTGGTGACCTCCAGGCGGTAGCTGAACTGGCTGCCCTTGGGGAGCAGGCAGGCGAAGAAGCCGGCGGGCTTCTCAGCGGCCATGGCCACCGGTTTGCCAGCGGCGGGGAGCAGGCGCATGCTGGCGGCATCGGGCCGGAAGGCGCGGAAGACCACGCCCGCGGGGCAGGGATGCATGCCCAGCAGGGTGTGGGGGTCGTGGTGCGAGAGGGAGACCAGCCGCATCATCTCTTCATGGTTGTTGCCGGGGATCACGGCTTCGGTCATGGCAGGCCCAAAGGGAGGGGGAGCAGGGGAGATGGAGCTCGCTCCCTTGATTGTAGGCCTCGCGCGCACTCGCGGCAAGCGGCTTCATCGGGCGCCACTGCGCCCGATGCAAGTGGCCCATTAAAAGAACAGCCCACGCCTTGCGGCATGGGCTGTTCTGCTGGGCCACCGGGGCGGTCAAGCTGCCCCGGCTCGCTGGCCGGAAGCCAGCGGCTTAGTACTGGAACAGCATCTCGCGGTACTTGGGCAGCGGCCAGGCGCTGTCGTCCACATAGCCTTCCAGCGTGTCCACGATGCGCCGCACCTTGAGCGTGCTGGGGATGACCTCCTCCTTGAAGCAGGTGGCCACCTTGCTCAGGCTCGACTCGCCGTTGGCCTTGCTGATCAGGCCCTCCAGCTCATTGAGGGCGTCCACCAGCTCGCTCCCCAGCTGGGCCACGCGGTCCAGCAGGGCGATCTGGCCGCGCTGGGCGCTGCCCGCCGCGCTCTTGGTGGCGGCGATGGCGGTGGCCAGGCGCTCCTGGTAGCCGATGGCCACCGGGAGGATCATGTTGCGGGCGATGTCCAGCGCCGCGTTGGCCTCGATGTTCTGCACCTTCACATAGCGCTCCCAGCCGATCTCCTCGCGGCTGTCATACTCGCGGGGCGAGAGCACCTTGTGCTTGGCGAAGAGCTTCTTGTACTCCGGCTTCTCCATGGCGTGCTGGGCCTCGATGGTGCTCACCAAGTTGGGGAGCCCACGCTTGGCCGCCTCGGCGTGCCATTCCTTGCTGTAGCCGTTGCCGTTGAAGATCACCCGCTTGTGGGCCTTGATCAGGCGCTGCAGGATGGAAGCCAGGGCGGCGTTGAAGCTGCCCTTGGCCTTCTCCAGCTGGCTGGCGATGCTCTCCAGCTCCTCGGCCACGATGGTGTTGAGGATGGTGTTGGGCCAGTGGCACATGGCCGTGGAGCCCACCGCGCGGAACTCGAACTTGTTGCCGGTGAAGGCGAAGGGCGAGGTGCGGTTGCGGTCGGTGGCGTCCATGGGCAGCGGGGGCAGGATGCTCACGCCCAGCTGCATGGTGCCGCCCTTCTTGCTGTGCTTGGCAGCGCCCTTCTCCAGCTGGTTGACGATGTCCTGCAGCTGCTCGCCAAGGAAGATGGAGATGATGGCCGGCGGGGCCTCGTTGGCGCCCAGGCGGTGGTCGTTGCCCGGGCCGGCGATGCCGATGCGCAGCAGCTCGGCGTACTTGTCCACGGCCGCGATGGTGGCCACCAGGAAGAACAGGAACTGGGCGTTCTCGTGGGGGGTCTGGCCGGGCTCCAGCAGGTTCTCGCCGTCGTCGGTGGCCATGGACCAGTTGTTGTGCTTGCCG
>CAYXCT010000022.1:0-10236 GCA_964463435.1 uncultured bacterium
ACCAGCTCTCCAGCGGCGCTGGCACGGATGACATCAACTACAAGCAGCTCTCTGCCATGCTAAGCCTGCAATGGGAGTTCTGATGCTGGCCCGCGCCCTCTTCCTGCCGCTGCTCCTGGCCCTGCTGCCGGGGCTTGCCTGGGCTGATGCGGACCTGGGCCTGAACGGCGAGGGCGGCCCTAGCACCGGCATGGCCGGCGCCAGCCTGGGGCTGGACCTGGGCGCCAGCCAGGCTTGGAACCTCTCAGGCACCTATCAAGACACCCTGGTCACCAAGACCGCCTCGCCCAGCTTCACCCACGCCGCCAGCCTGGGCCTGTCCTATGTTGAAGGGGCTTGGGATGTGAAGGGCGACCTGGACTACTCCAATGACCAGGTGAATTTCATCGCCTTTGCAGGCCCAGGCCTCACCTTGGGCTACACGCGCACCCACCGCGTCAAGCCAGCGGCTGCCAAGCCCGGGGCGGATCCGGATGACGATGATGAGGCGGATCTCTCCCCCAGCCGGGAAGAGGATTGGCGGCTGGCCTTTGGCGCTGACATCCATGGCTATGGCGTGGATCTGGGCGCCAACACCAAGCGGCTCAAGCTGCGCCAGCTCACCAGCTCGGATGAGCTCTACATCACCCAGTTCTACCCCAACCTGAGCTTGGAAGTGCCGCTGGATCATGGCCTGCTGACGCCCTCTCTGACCTACGGCCATTATTTTTACAACAAGGACCCTGAGGTCGTGGCCGGCCTGATCAACAAGCGCTTCAGCAGCGGGGGGGCCAGCAGCCGGGTCAGCAGCCTCAATTCCGGCTTCTACTATGATGCGGTGGCCGCGGGCTTGGCCTTGCGCCTGCCGGCCGGCTTTGGCCTGAGCGGCAGCTTTGGCGGCGACAACCTCATCAGCCCGGCCGGCTGGAACAGCGTGGGCTCAGCCACGCTGGCCTGGACTCACGGCCGGTTGGGCTTGAGCGCTGGGTGGAGCGACACCGTGGCCTCGGGAGCAGCGAGCTCAGATTATCTCGGGGCCATGAACCTCCGCTTCTAGGCATTGAGACAAAGCAGGCTGAGACATCGAAAGCACGGCCCGAAAGGGCCGTGCTTTTTTGCTTATATAAACGTCTGAATGTATTTATATTTGTATCTGCTTGCTTGATATGATATTTTCCTTTAATGCTTCTTTAATTTTTGCGTTTCATTGGGGGTTGGATGGCGTTGCAAGGCAAGCAGAACAAGCTCATGGCCCTGCTCCTGGCGCTGGCATTGGCAGCCGCGCTCAAGGCCAATGTGGCTGGCGGCGGCACAGGCACAGGCGCCAATGTGACCGTGACGGACAAGGGCGGCACCGTGGTGCTCTCCAACGGCATCGTCTCCTACACCATCACCAAATCCAATGCGCAGATCCACGCCTTCAGCTTCAATGGCACGGATTATCTGGCCGGCGGGGATGGCGGCGGCGGGGGATATTTCTACTGGGATTTCGCCAACCCGGCGCAGACCTCGCCCTGGGGCAGCTACACCCTTTCGGTGGATCCGGCCAGCAACGGCGGCGACCTGGCCGAAGTCTGGATCCACGGCGCATGGGACGGGGTGACCACCGAAGCTGCGGTCGATTCGGACGCTTACTTCGACCTGCCTCGCGGGGCCCAGGGCATCTACAACACCTGGGTGCTCACGCATCAGGCATCTTACCCCGATTATGGCGGGGGCGAGATCCGCTCCAACATGTATGTGGGCGGCATCTTTGACTTCATCTGCGTTGACCCTTTCCGCTACCGCCGGATGGCCTCGCCCAGCGACACGAGCGTGGCGGTGGCCGGCGCGCCCAAAGAGGTCTATCAGTTCACCAGCGGCATCTACAATGGCAGCACAGGGTGCAAGTATTCCTACACCGCCGAGCTGGGCAAGACCAGCTGCTATGGCTGGGCCAGCACCACCACCCCCAACGGCGTGTGGCAGGTGATCCCCAGCCACGAGTTCTACAACGGCGGGCCCATGAAGCGCGAGCTCACCGCCCACCTGGGCAACACCCTGCTCAACATGTTCGGCGGCCAGCATTCGGGCATGGGCGGCAGCGGGGACATGCCGGCGGGCAGCCTGGTCACCAAGACCTATGGCCCGGCCTTCATCTATGCCAACAGGTACGCGGGCGCCGCCACTGACATCAGCACCGTGTCGCAGGCCCTGTGGGCGGACGCGCAAGCCCAGGCCGCGGCGGAGCAGGCGGCCTGGCCCTACACCTGGTTCCAGCACAGCAGCTATGCCCAGGCCTCTGGCCGCTGCACCGTGAGCGGCACCTTCGCCATCAATGACGCCTACAACCCGGCGGCCTCGCCGGCCGGCATGTGGATAGGCCTGGCCCCCAACGATGGCGTGGATTTCCAGCTGCAGGACATGACCTACCAGTTCTGGGCCAAGACCGCGGCGGATGGCAGCTTCAGCATCCCCAACGTGCTGCCCGGCACCTACAACCTGTGGGCCTTTGGCCCCGGCGCGGCCGGCACCTACCAGGACCCGGCCGTGGTCACCGTGGCCCCGGGCACCCTGAGCCTGGGCACCCTCACCTGGGCCCCGCCCCGCCTGGGGCCCACGGTGTGGGAGATCGGCATCCCGGACCGGGACAGCGATGAGTTCAATGGCGGGAGCCATGATGTCATCGCTTACAGCGGCGTCTTGCCGCCCCTGGCCGGCGGCGCGCCGGATGACACCCCGGCCATCTGGGGGGCCTTCCTCAACTATCCCAACCTCTATCCCAATGGGGTCAGCTACACCGTGGGCGTGAGCGACTACTCCAAGGATTGGAACTACTGCCAGCCCACCGTCTACAATGCCAGCGCGGGCACCTGGTCCGGCAGTGCCTCAACCATCTATTTCAACCTGGCCCAAGCGCCCACAGCCGGCAGCAAGTCGCGCCTGTATGTGGCCTTTGCCGCGGGCATACAAGCCGCTTGCATCGTCACCATCAATGGCACGGCCTATACCGGCGCAGTGGTCACTTCGACCGATGGCAGCAATGCCGCCACGGTGGCCAACTCTGCCAACGGGTTCTATATCCCCAACAGCGCTGATTCCATGTACCGCCTGGGCAGCAATGGAGACTGGGGCGACGCCACCATCGATTTCCCCTCGGCCGACCTGCGCGCGGGCATGAATTCCATCAGCCTGGGCCTGCGGCCCACGGGCGGGGCAGGGTCGGAGAACGATTTCGAGTATGATTATGTGCGCCTGGAATGCCCGGGCGTGGCGCCACTGAGCCCAACCCCAACGCGCTCCGCCACGGCGACACCCTCTGCCACCGCCACTAGCTCGGCCTCGCCTACGCCTTCGTCAACGACTTCGGCGGTACCAAGTACGCCAACGGCTACGGCGGAGCCTAGCGGCACCCGCAGTTCCACGCCCAGCTCTTCCGCCACTCTCACAGCTTCTGCCACGGCCACCCGCTCAGCTTCGCCTACGCCTTCGTCAACGACTTCGGCGGTACCAAGTACGCCAACGGCTACGGCGGAGCCTAGTGGCACGGCCTCGGCTTCGCCCAGCAGCACGGCCAGCGCCACGCCCACCCAAAGCCCCACTGCAGAGCCATCGCCCACCTTCAGCGCCACTCCCACCATGGACCTAGTGGACAGCCCCACCAGCACCTTCTCAGCCTCGCCCACGCTCACTGTCTCGCCCACAGCCTCAGCCTCGCCCACCAGCTCATTCACAGCATCGGCCTCGCCTTCGCCTTCAGCTACGGCGGAGCCTAGCGGCACAGCCAGCAGCAGCTGCACGCCCACGCCCACTGGCTCAGCCGAGCTCACAGCCACTTCTACAAGCACGCCTACGCCCTCGGCAGAGCCTTCGGCCAGCCCCTCGCCGCAGGCAGCAGGGCAGGGAAGGGCGGTCATTGACCGGGTGGTGCCTGTGCCAAACCCCAACCCGCGGATGGTGGACCTGCATTTGCTGGGAGCTTTGTCGCAAGTGCAAGTCAAGGTCTGGACAGTCGCCTTGGTGCTGGTGGCCCAAGCCCAGGCCGGGGCCCTGCAAGCTGGCTGGCAGCAGGTGACCCTGCCCGGGCTCGCTGGCCTGCCTTCTGGCGCTTATTTCATCAGCGTCAGCGGCCAGCAGGGCGCTGCCAGCGCCAAGGCGCCGGCAGCCGCGCGCATCCTCATCTTGCGCTAGCAAAATCGCTGTTTGACCACGCCCCTGGCCTATGCTATAAAACACAGGTTTCTATGCGCTGTCCTGACAGGCGGCGCTCTCAGCCACCATCCAAAACCTCAGCAAGGAGTTCATCCATGCCCCTGGTCCCTGGTCGTCAGATCCTAGAAGAGGCCCTCAAAGGCGGCTACGGCGTCGGCGCCTTCAATGTCAACAACATGGAGCAGATCCAGTCCATCATGATGGCGGCCCGCGAGACCCAGTCGCCGGTCATCATCCAGGCCAGCCGCGGCGCCCTCAAGTACAGCAACCTCATCTACCTGCACCACCTGATGCTGGCCGCCGCCGAGGAGAATCCCGACATCCCCCTGGCCATGCACCTGGACCACGGCAACAACCTTGAGAGCGCCAAGACCGCGGTGGGCCTGGGCTTCACCAGCGTGATGATCGATGGCAGCCTGAAGGAGGACGGCAAGACCCCCACCACCTACCAGGAGAACGTGGACGTCACCAGCGCGGTGGTGCAGTACTGCCACAAGTTCGGCGTGTCGGTGGAGGGCGAGATCGGCACCCTGGGCGGCATCGAGGACGGCGTGGGCAGCGGCCAGATCCACCTGACCGACCCGGACCAGGCCATCACCTTCATCAAGGCCACCAAGCTGGACTACCTGGCCCTGGCCATCGGCACCAGCCACGGCGCCTACAAGTTCAAGGTGGCCCCCAAGCTGGCCACGGACATCGTGGACAAGGTGCGCGCCAAGACCCCCATCCCCCTGGTCATGCACGGCTCCAGCAGCGTGCCCAAGGAGCTGGTGGACGAGATCAACAAGTACGGCGGCAAGATGCCCAATACCATGGGTGTGCCCATCCCGGCCATCCAGGAATGCATCAAGAAGGGCGTGGCCAAGATCAATGTGGACACCGATGGCCGGCTGGCCATCACGGGCGCCATCCGCAAGGTCTTTGTTGAGGAGCCCAGCAAGTTCGACCCGCGCGACTATCTGACCCCGGCCCGCGCGGCCCACGCCAAGGTGGTGGCTGAGCGCATGCGCCAGTTCGGCGCGGCGGGCCATGCCAAGGACTACAAGTGCATCACCCTTGAGGACAACAAAGCCTACTATGCCTCCAAGGGGCTGTGAGCAGGGAAGACGGTTGAACAAAGGAATGGCATAAGGGGCGCGGGATGCTTAGCCAAATAAAACAGCGTTTTTAAGGTTGACTAAATCCCGCGCCTCCATTAACATCCTCAAGATTCCAGAGCTTTTTCGCTCTAAACGTCAAACCAACACTCCTGCAAGGAGGAGTTTGTATGTCGAAAAAGCGTATCGCACGCGCTGGCATGATGGTGGCTTCGGCGCTGGTCCTGGCCCTGGCAGTCTCACTGCGGGCCGATGACCTGCTGCCCCCGCCTCCTGGCGGCGATCTCGCCGCTCCGCCGGCTCCGGCTGCTGCCGATCCTGCGGCTCCTCCGGCCCTGGACGCTGCTGCACCGGCTCCCCTGCCGGCCGCGGGTCCTGACCTGGCCCCGCCTCCTGGCCTGGATGCCGCTGCTCCGGCTGCTCCTGCCGCTCCCGGCGCTGATGCCGGCGCCCTGCCCCCGCCCCCGGGCGGCGACATGGCTGCTCCTCCAGCCCCTGGCGCGGATGCAGGCGCCCTGCCCCCGCCCCCTGGCGGCGACATGGCCGCTCCTCCGGCCCCTGGCGCGGACGCAGGCGCTGTTCCCCCGCCCTCGGGCGCGGATGCAGGCGCTGTTCCCCCGCCTCCGGGCGGTGATGTGGCTGCCCCCCCGGCCGCTCCCGCGGCTCCGGTGGACGCTGCCCCGGCGGCCCCAGCCCCTGCCCCTGAGGCTGCTGCTCCTGCCGCCTCTGGCAGCCTGAGCGAGTATGTGGTGGTCAAGGGCGATTCGCTGTGGAAGATCTCGGCCAAGTCTGACATCTACGCTGACGGCTTCCACTGGCCCCTCATCTACATCGCCAACAAGGACCGCATCAAGGATCCTGACCTCATCCGCCCTGACTGGAAGCTGAGCATCCCCAGGGATGTGGACGCTGCCAAGGCTGCGGATGCCATCGCCAAGGCCAAGGAGACGCCGCGCTACGCGCCGCACACCACGGCCCGCAAGAAGCTGCCCATCGAATACTGATAGGCGCCAGCAAAAAGTGCCAGGACGCCCCGCCAGCCGGCGGGGCGTTCTTGTTTGAAAGGAGCATGCTGTGAAGCTGGGGATCGTCGGGCTGCCCAATGTGGGCAAGAGCACCCTGTTCAACGCCATCACCAAGGCTGGCGCCGCGGTGGCCAACTACCCCTTCTGCACCATCGACCCCAATGTGGGCGTGGTGGCAGTGCCGGACCCGCGCCTGGACAGGCTGACCGCGCTCTACGCGCCCAAGAAGCGCGTGCCGGCCACGGTGGAGTTCGTGGACATCGCCGGCCTGGTCAAGGGCGCGGCCCAGGGCGAGGGGCTGGGCAACCAGTTCCTGAGCCACATCCGCGAGACCGCGGCCGTGGTGCAGGTGGTGCGCTGCTTTGAGGACAAGGACATCACCCATGTGAGCGGCGGGGTGGACCCCCTGCGCGACATCGACATCATCAGCACCGAGCTGGCCCTGAGCGACCTGGACACGGTGGCCAAGCGCCTGGCCCGCGACGAGAAGGCCGCGCGGGGCGGCGACAAGAAGGCGGCGGCCTCGCTGGAGCTCTGCGCCCGGCTCAGCGCCCACCTGGGCCAGGGACAGCCGGCCCGCACCCTGCCCCTGGATGAGGCTGAGGCGGCGCTCATCAAGGATTTCTTCCTTCTCACCGCCAAGCCCACCCTGTATGCCATGAACGTGGGCGAGGGCGACCTGCCGGCCATGGCCAATGCCCACACCGCCAAGGTGCAGGCCCGCGCCGCGGCCGAGGGCGCGCTGGCCATCCCGGTGTGCGCCAAGATAGAGGCCGAGCTCTCCGAGCTCTCTGAGGCCGACCAGGCAGAGTTCTTGCGCAGCCTGGGCCTGGCCGAGCCGGGCCTCAACCGCCTCATCGCGGCGGGCTATGACCTGCTGGGCTTGATGAGCTTTTACACGGGCGGGCCGGACGAGTGCCGGGCCTGGACCATCCGCAAGGGCACCCCTGCGCCGCGCGCCGCGGGCGAGATCCACAGCGACATCGAGCGGGGCTTCATCCGCGCCGAGGTGATGAGCTTCAGCGACTTGGACCGGCTGGCCAGCGAGAAGGCGGTGCGCGAAGCAGGGCTGTTGCGCGTGGAGGGCAAGGAATATATCATGGCGGACGGCGATGTGGTCTTCTTCCGCTTCAACGTGTGAGCGCCCCTGCTCACGGCCAGACCGCAAAACCCAGGACCTGCGTCCGCGACAAATCGGCTATTGGCCCGTGGGGGCCATTTGCATGGAATAACACCCTGGCTCGGCGCACCATATGACAAGCAAGATGGGGATGGATGAGAAGGAGATGGTGGCCCTGGTGCTCAAGGGGGACGAGGCCGCCCAAGAGGAGCTGAGCCGCCGCTTCCGCCAGCGGCTCTACGCCACGGCCGTCCACTTTCTGGGCTACCAAGACCCGGAGGCTGAGGATGTGCTGCAGGACACCCTGCTGGCCGCCTTCAAAGAGCTCAAGGGCTTTGAGTTCCGCTCCGGGCTCTACACCTGGCTCAACCACATCTGCGTGAACCTGTGCTACGCCAGGCTCCGCCAGCGCCGCAAGGCCGTGGCCCAGCCCGGCGAGATGCTCGAGCTCTTGAGCAGCAGCCAGGCCCTGCAGCGGCACACCCAAGCTGGCGAGGACCAGGAGCAGGAGCTGAGGCTTTCGGCCCTGCGCCAGGAGCTGGCCGCCATGAAAGAGGGCTGCCGCGGCATCATCACCCTCCGGGATGTGGAGGGCCGCAGCTACGCGGACATCGCGCAAAGCCTGAAGGTGCCGGTGGGGACCGTGATGTCCCGGCTGGCCCGCTGCCGCCAAGCCCTGGGAGAGAGGGTCCGCAAGGCCCTCAAGGAGGCGCGCCATGACAGACCTTAAAGAGCAGTACTTCAGTCGCGACCTGGATGACGAGGAATTTGAGGCCTTGGGAAGGGAATTGGAATCTTCCCCCGAGGCCAGCCTGGCCATGGCCCAGAGGGCCGAAGCCGCGTATCTGGCCACCGGCCTGCCCCAGCCCGCGCTGCCGGGCCGCCGCAGCCACCGCAGCCTGCTGCTGGGCCTGGGAGGCGCCGCGCTGCTGGCGGGCCTGGCTGCTTGGGCTTTCTGGCCCGCGGAGGAGCAGGAGAGCAGCGTGGCCCTGCTGCCCCAGGCGGAATATCATCAGACCAGCGAGGCCCAAGCCCTTCCCGTGGCCGCCCCAGCGCGGGCCCTGGCCCAGGCCAGCTTGGATGCCCAGGTGGACCGCGCGGCCAAGCTCTTGTGGGTGACGGTGCGCAACCCCAGGCCCAGCCAGGCCCGCATCCGGCTCTTCGGCATGGATGGCAGCGTGCTGGCGGTGCTGCACGATGGGCACCTGGAAAAGGGCGACCACAACTTCTCTTGGGACGGCAGGGCCATGGCGCCCGGCAGCTACCGGCTGGAGCTCTCCTGCGATGGCGTGGTGCAGACCAGGATGCTGAAGGTGAAGATGAACTAAAGCAAAGCCCGGGCTCTGGCCCGGGCTTTGCTTTGCCCACGGCGTAGATTCTATGGAATGGGACGACGGCTTCTGACACTAGAGGCTGAGGCAATAAGGCCCGAAACCGCTCTGGAGACCGCCATGTCGCTCAAATGGGTGAAAGTGCTGCTGGCCGTGGGCTCGGCGCTGGCTTTTGGCCTCATCGCCGGCAGCCTGGCAGCCGCCAACCAGGCAGAGAGCTTCCTGGCTGGCTCGGTGTATCTGAGCGACCCCAGCCCCTGCCTGGGCCAGACCGTCACCCTTTATGCCACTATCGCCAACACGGACTATCCTATTGATGGCGCTGGCCAGATTGACATCAAGGCAGTCATGGTCGGTTCTGCGGATTATCCTGGGTGCACTTCAATCAGCAATATTAATGCAGTGCTCGCGGATCGTTGGTGGGTCATTGACAACGCCGCCTATCCACTGCCGGCCCCACCAGAATCAAATTATCTTGCGATTGGCCAGGGCGGCGATGGATACAAGATCCAAGGCCTGCCCACCGGAACCCCTCTCTGGAGCACTGTCCCGATAGCGGTGCCCTTTCTCATCATCGACAGCGCCGCGGCCCTGGGCAGCAATTACCTGATGGTCTACCTGAAGGGCGGCACAGTGGACCCCAGCTCCACCTCTGGCTACGACCAGGTGATCTGCCTGCCCTTGAGCGTGGGGAGCGTTTGCACCACTCCCACGCCGAGCGCCAGCCCAACGCCAGTGCTCTGCGGCGGCTACCTGGGCTTGAGCATGTCAGTGATTGACCCCTACCTCACCGGCGAGCTCACGGTAATCGTGTCGGCCCTCAACCAAGGCGATTCTGCCGTGACGATCACCCCTTCGGCTGCCCTCACCTTTACGCCCGCGGATGCCTGGTTCAATGGGACGCACATGACAGGCCCTAGCCTAGCCTCCGCCGCGCTGCAGCCAGGTGCTTCTGCCAGCTTTACGTGGACAGGGATGGTGGATCCCGCGACTTATGCGGTTTCCGCCTCCATTGATTCACAGCAATGTGGCAGCGCTTACAACCAGGTTGTTTCTGCCAGCGGGGTGGTGGTGCACACCGGCTCTGAGACCGTCACGCCAACAGACACATTGACACCCACGGTTTGGTCCCGGACAGTCACAGACACACCCACATCCACGCCCACTTGCACGGAGACCGTGACCGGCTTGCCCAGCCCCTCGGCCGGGTCGCAGACAGCCACGGGCACACCCACATCCACGTCCACTATGACCGATACCGAGACCATAACGCCCAGCATCACGCCAGGGTCGCAGACAGCCACGGGCGTGCCCACAGGCACATCCACGCACACCAGGACCGGCACCTTCACGAGCTCGTCCACGCCCACGCAGACATCAACATCCACGGTCACGGAGACAGTCTCGACCACAGCCGGGTCGCAGACAGCCACGGGCATGCCCACAGGCACATCCACGCACACCAGGACCGGCACCTTCACGAGCTCGTCCAC
>CAYXCT010000022.1:10336-17545 GCA_964463435.1 uncultured bacterium
CACGGAGACAGTCTCGACCACAGCCGGGTCGCAGACAGCCACGGGCATGCCCACATCCACGTCCACTATGACCGATACCGAGACCATGACGCCCAGCATCGCGCCAGGGTCGCAGACAGTTACAGACACGCCCGCGCCAACAAGCTATCCCATCGCGGCCGTCAAGTCAGGCATCGTCGAGCGCGTGGTCTGCATGCCCAACCTGGTGCGCGACCACACCCAGGTGACGGTCTTCGCGCTCTGCAGCAACAGCCTCTCTAGCACAGAGCTCAGGCTCTATAGCGGCTCTTACACCTTGGTCAAGAGCTTCGCAAGCGGCCCCATGGCCAAGGGCTGGAACCGTTTCAGCCTGCCAGCCGGATGGTTCAAGGCCCTGCCCAACGGCATATACCACTTGACCTTGACGGCGGCTACCCAGGCTAGCCCTGCCAGGACCACGGCCTTTGTGCTGATGTGATTTGATCAAGCCATGGAATGAAATCTTCAGAATCTGAACTATAATCTTATCAAGTTGCCTGCGGCATTGCAGGTCGGGGGAAAATCATTGCGCGGCAGGAGGGGTTATGTGGTCATTCAAACGGCTGGTGTTGGCAATGGGCTTGGTGCTTGTTGTGGGCCATCTGGCAGCCGCCAACCAGGCAGAGAGCTTCCTGGCTGGCTCGGTGTATCTTAGCAACCCCAGCCCCTGCCTGGGCCAGACCGTCACGCTCTATGCCACCATCGCCAACACGGACTATCCTACCGATGGCGCAGGCCAAATAGACATCAAGGCAGCCATGATTGGGTCAGCGGATTACCCCGGCTGCGCCACCAGCACGACGACTGTCCTGGCGGACCGCTGGTGGGTCATCTATAGCGACACCACCAGCTCCATTCCGGCCACCCCGGCCACGGATTACAATGGCATTGGCCAGGGCGGCAACGGCTACCAGGTCAGCGGCCTGCCAAGCGGCAATCCCACCTGGGGCACGGAGACGCTCGCCATCCCCTTCACCATCAGCAACACGGTCTCTGCCCTGGGCACGGACTATCTGATGGTGTATTTGAAGGGCAATTATGTGGACCCCACCTCCACGACCGGATTTGATGACGAGATCTGCCTGCCCATCACGGTGGGCAGCAGCGGCTGCAGCAACCCGGCGCCTTCAGGCACTGTGAGCGCGCGGGTGGCGGGCACGGCCAGCAATGGCAACATCATGGTCTATTGGCTGGATTACAATTTCTTCAATGACACTGGGCTCAGCATCACCGATGCCATCCCTGCTTGCGAGACCATCCTCGCCTATTCTCCCAGCCCCACGGGCGCCGCGGCCACCGTGGCTGGCAACACCATCACCTGGGCCGTGCCTGATGCCAGCCTTAGCGCCACGCCCTATCCGCTCGAATCCATCGGCTCGGTTTGGGTCGAGGTGCAGGTGGGCTCTGGCTGCGGCTATCCGCTCTGCGACCAGGCCGCCTTTGCCGGCGCAGGCGGGCTGGCTGGCAGCAGCAACAGCCTGTGCCAGGCCAATGGCCAGAATGTGCTGCTCAGCAAGCAGCAATATGACGCCAGCTTCAACCAGCTCAGCAATGGCTCCAGCGTCACCGCGGGCGCCACGGTCAATTACGTGCTCAATTACAGCATCAGCGGAGCGCAGCTCAAATGCTTTGACCCTTTCAATTACACGGTGGCCACCTCAACGCCCGCGGCCAATGCCAGCCCTGCTTGGAGCAGCAATTGGATGGCTGATTCCCAGACCGGTGCCCAGGGCGCCAGCCAGTGGAACATCGCCAGCATCAACAATGACACCTGCCTGCAGTTCGTGCCTGCCAGCGCCAGCGATTTTAGGGAGCTTTATTACACTTGCGGCACTGCCGCTGCCCAAGTGGCGTCCTGCACCAATATAGACATCGTCGCGGATGTGCGGCTGGATGACCCTGCCAACCAGGGCTTGGACGCAGGCATCTGGGTGCAGAGCGACAACGCCAGCTGCCCGGCCGGCTACATGCTGGTGCTATCGGGTGATGACAGCGCGGGCAATGCCGTTGGCCATATGGCCATCCAGCGCATGATCGGCACTTGCGGCTCAGGCTGCTGCAATTGGGTCGGTGCCGCGCCCAATGCGGTCATGTACTCGCAGGTCTGGTACACGGCCGAGGTGCTGGAAACCTCCCCGGGCGTCATCTATGCCAAGTTCTGGCAGCGCGGCACGCCTGAGCCAACGGGCTGGATGCTCTCCTATACGGACAGCGCGCCCTTGGCCTGCCCCGGGGCCAGCAACCACATCGGCGTGGGTGGCTTGGGCGGCCAGACTGAGTTCGACAATTTTCAGGTCTCAACCGCCTCTTCTGTCAGCAATGCAAGCATCTGGGATACCGTGCCCTCGGGCATAGGCTTCCAGTCCTCCACCCCAGTGGCCACAGGCCAGCCTGCTGTGGGCAGCTCCAACAGCCTGGTGCATTGGGACTTCACGGGCAGCAATTATGGAGCCGTGGATGGCGAGCTGCTGGCAGGCTCGGGCTCCTTCACCTGGTCTGGCTTGGCAGAGTGCCCGGTCACGGGCCAGATCGCCAATGTCGCCGCTATCGGCGGCATCGTGGGCGCCTCTTCCACGCAGGCTTATTCCAACATCGTCACGCTCGGCCTTGCTTGCGGCACTTCGACCATCACTCCTAGCGTCACTGGCACGCCTTCGCTCACGGCGCTGCCTGGCACGGCCACTTTCACTCCCACACCCACTCAGACCGCTGGCAGCAGCACAGCGACCCCTACGCCCACGGCGGCGGCTTGCAACAACCTGACTGATGTGGCATACCTGTGCCTTTCCAGCACCAGCGATGTGGCCTCCCACTGCCCGGGTGACAATTTCAGCCTCTCGCTCACCTTCTGCAATACCAATCCCTACTCTACACAGCCGGCCGATTTTTATGTGTGGCTGCAGGAAGCCAGCCTTACGGGAACGGCCATCAGCGAGCCCTTGGGGACGCCGGGCCAGTGGCTCCTGTACGGCAATGGTGGGGCTCAGATGCCGCCCTTGGCAGGCGGCGCTTGGGGCGCCTCGCCCTTGGGGGGTGGCTATACAGACTCCTTCACTGCTGCTTATCAGTGCATCACCAATAATCTGACCTTGCAACTGCCGGCCGGGCTCAAAATAGGCACCGCCTACCGCCTGCGCATCCAGTATGCCGAGAATTACGCAGGCCAGAATGCCGGGGTCAGCTCTGACATCGCCTTTGTCAGCGCTGGCAGCGGGGCTTGCGGCACAGCCACCTCCACCCAGACAGTGACCTTGAGCCCGACCGTCTCCACCACATCCACGGTCACGGAGACAGCCTCGACCACAGCCGGTTCAGTCACGGCTTCTGGCACGCCCACGCTCACGGCCACGCCGAGCGGCACAGGCATGCCCACCTTCACATCCACGCACACAGAGACCGGCACGCCCACAGACACCACTACGCCCACGCAGACATCTACAATCACTGACACATTCACGCCCATGCCCAGCGGCACTCGCACCGACACGCCCACGTCCACATCCACAGTCACTGATACATTCACGCCCACCACTACCGCTGTGCAGGGTAGCAGCACCCGCACGCTCACCCCCGCTGGGGCGACGAGCGCGCCCACAGATGTCATCATCAAGACCGGCATCGTGAAGCGCGTGCTCTGCATGCCCAACCTGGTGCGCAGCAGCACCAGCGTGGATGTCTTCGCTCTCTGCAGCGGCGTCGTGCCCAACGCCACCTTGCGCCTCTACAGCGGCTCTTACACCATGGTCAAGCAGCTCAGCTCAGGCCCCATGGACATAGGCTGGAACCGCTTCAGCCTGCCCGCGGGCTGGTTCAAGGGCCTGCCCAACGGCCTTTATCATCTGACTTTGGCTGCTGATGACCAGGCCAGCCCGGCCAGGACCGTGGTCTTTGTCCTAAGATAAAGCTAGATCATCATCAAAGAAGGAGCCGGGCATCTGTGCCCGGCTCCTTCTTTTTTGCACGCGGGTCTTGCTTGTCCCTGGGGCCTGCTCAGGCTAAACTAGGGCCTCTCTTTCTTAAGCGGGATATGGCCCCATCCGCCAGAAAACCCTTGGCCCTGCTGTTGATGATGGCTCTGGCCAGCGCCCTGCGGGCATCCTCTGACTTGGTGCCTTCCCAGGCTTCCGCGCTCTCGGCGCAGAGCGCTGGCGCTGGCTCAGCCCTGCTGGCCTTGCCTGGCAGCTGTGATGCCCTGGACAGCATGCCCAGCAGCCTGGCCGGCCTCGATCAGGCCCAGCTGGCCGGCTTTGGCGCGTCCTGGCCCCAGGGCTCGGCCTTGCAGGGGGCCGTGGGCGCCCTGCCCCTGACCCAGGGCTGGGTGCTGGGCTTGGGCTACCAGGATGAGCATGTCTCTGATTTCAGCTTGGCCGACCCGCAAGGCGGCTGGGTGGGCGGCCTCAGCGGCGACTTGGACCAGGTCAGCCTGGGGCTGGCCAAGGGCCTTGACAGATTCAGCCTGGGCGCCACGCTGCTGGCCGACCAGGCCGCGGTGGCCAGCCATCCGCCGACGCGCCTGGGCCTGCTCTTGGGCCTGGGCTGGCAGCCAGCAGCGGGCTTGAGCGCCGCGGTCAGCGCCGGCATGCAGGGGCCTGAGAGCCAGGCCCTGGCGCGCTTGGGCGCAGCCTATGGGTTCGACGAGGGCGGCTGGGGCCGCGCCACCATTGGCATGGCCGGCGAGCTCTGGCAACAGGACAGCGGCGGCTGGGGCCTGGGCGTGCAGCAGGGCTTTTGGGGCCATCTCTTTTTGCGGGCTGGCTGCCAGCACCAGCCAGGGCAGGGAATGGCCCAAGCCGCGGCCGCCACTTGCGGGGTGGGCCTGGCTGCCTGGGGCGCCAGCCTGGACTATGCCTTGGTGCGCCTGGCTGGCCAGAGCCAGGGACCGGGCAGTTGCTTCAGCCTCATTTATTCCTTTGCGCCAGAGCCGCAGGCCTCGCCCGCGGCTTTGGCAAGGCCAGCTTTGCCAAAGCCCCCGGGGCTGCCTGCGCTCACGCCCACGCCCACTGCGCCGCTGGCGCCAGCCCCAAGCCCTTCCCCGGGCCTGCTGGAGCTGCCCGGGGCCCAGACGCAGATGGACCTGGCCGCGGATCCCCTGGCGCAGGGGGATGCCCTGGCAGCCCAGGGCAGGGACAAGGAGGCGGTGCAGGCCTATCTGGCGGCCCTGCGCCAGGAGCCGCGGGACCTGCTGGCCTGGAAGGCCCTGGCCCGGGCCTATGCCCGTTTGCAGAGGCCGGACTGGGCCCGGCGCTGCTGGCAGAAGGCCCTGCAGGTCGCGCCCAAGGATGCCGAGGCCCTGGCCGCCCTGGCCGCGGCTGGGCCCTAGGCTTTTGCCGCCATTCGGCGCTTGACACTATTTGCCTTATTTTTTATACTCTATCCGCTTCAAGCGCCCCGGCGACGGGGCGCTCTTGTTTTCATGCAGCCGCGCTTTGCGCGTCAAAGAAGGAGCCCCATGTCGCAGAAGAACAACTACGAGAGCATGTTCATCCTCCTGCCGACCCTGTCCAAGGACGAGACAGACAAGCTCATCGAGCGCTTCCAGAATGTCATCGCCACCCAGACCGGCGAGGTGACCAAGGTGGAGCGCCTGGGCAAGCGCAAGCTGGCCTATGAGATCAAGGCCCAGCAGGAGGGCTTCTATGTCCTCTTCCAGTTCAAGGCCCCGGGCGTCGCGGTGTTCGAATTCGAGCGCCAGATGCGCCTGACCGACAGCGTGCTCAAGCACCAGACCCTCATCGTCGAGCCGCTGCGCCAGCTCAAGGTCAAGGCCAAGAAGGTCAAGCCCCTGGCCGAAGCCGTAGCTAGCCCGGCCCTGGCCTAGGAGCCGCCCATGGCCAGCCTCAACCGCGTCCTCCTGGTGGGCAACCTCACCAAAGACCCCGAGCTCAAGTTCATCCCCAGCGGCACCGCGGTGGCCAACCTCCGCATGGCCACCAACCGCAAGTGGAAGGCCGCCAGCGGGGAGACCAAGGAAGAGGTCACCTTCGTCGGCGTGGTGGTGTGGGGCAAGCAGGCCGAGGCCTGCGGCGAGTATCTGAAGAAGGGCTCGCCGGTGCTGGTCGAAGGCCGCCTGCAGAGCCGCAGCTGGGAGACCGACGCCCACGAGAAGCGCTCCATCCTCGAGGTGGTGGCCGAGCGGGTGCAGTTCCTCTCCTCGCGCCGCGCCGAGGGCGAAGGCGGGGGCGCCGGCAGCAGCGACCCCGGCCCGGGCGAGCCGCCCGAAGCGCCCTCCACTGGCGCGGATGACATCCCCTTTTAAGAAGCAGCACTGTCCACCCAGGTCCTTTAAGGAGCCAAAAGAATGCCCGTCCCCAAGAAGAAGGTAAAGCGCAAGCGCAATGACGATGGCTTGGAGCGCAAGAACAAGCGCAAGTCCTGCCGCTTCTGCGCCGACAAGATCGTCACCATCGACTACAAGGACAGCAACCGCCTGCGCAACTTCTTGACCGAGCGCGGCAAGATCGTCCCGCGCCGCATCTCCGGCAACTGCGCCCGGCACCAGCGCATCCTCACCATGGCCATCAAGCGGGCCCGCAACATGGCCCTGCTGCCGTTCTCGGCGGTCTGATCCGCCCCTGATTCCCAGAAGGAGATCCACCCATGAAGGTCATCCTGCTCGAAGACATCCGCAACCTTGGCAAGAGCGGCGACTCGGTCACCGTCAAGGACGGCTATGGCCGCAACTACCTGCTGCCCCGCCGCATGGCGCTCGCCGCCACCCCGGCCAACCTGCAGGTCTTCGCCAATGAGAAGAAGGCCCTTGAGAAGAAGCAGTCGCGCATGCGCGGCGAGGCCCAGGCCATCGCCGACAAGGCGGCGGCCCTCATCCTGACCGTCAGCCGCCTGGCCGGCGAGGATGGCAAGCTCTTCGGCTCGGTCACCAACGCCGATGTGGCCGCGGCCCTCAAGGAGCAGGGCGTCGAGGTGGACAAGCGCAAGATCGAGATGCACGAGCCCATCAAGGCCCTGGGCGAGCACAGCGTGCCCCTGCACCTGCACCATGACATCGTGATCAGCCTGAAGGTGGTGGTGGCGCCCCAGGCCACTGACCACGAGGCGCCCCAGGCCGATGCCCCCAGCGAGGGCAGCACCGTCCTCAGCTGATCGGCAATTGAGCGTTGTGAGGGACGCGGCCCAAAGGCCGCGTCCCTTTTTTTTGCCCCCTTGGCTTGCCCCGCGCGGCTGGCCGCGCTA
>CAYXCT010000023.1:0-16635 GCA_964463435.1 uncultured bacterium
CGTTCAGCTCATCAAGCCCAATTTCACGGCAGTACGCACTATTGTCTGGCCGACTGTTACCAATACGCCAACGATAAGCCCTACTTACAGCTCGACGCCAACTGTCACTGCTTCGCTTACTTGCACAATGACGCCGACATCGTCGGTTAGTGCTAGCGCAACGCCTTCGGCCACAGCTACACCCACAGCGAGTCAAAGCCCTACCTGGAGCAGCTCCCCAACGATGACCGTGTCGGCAACCAGCACTGCCACGCCCACGGCCTGTGTGATTGCCCCCAACACAGTCGCGGTTTACTACTTTGCGCCTGGCGCCGGCTGCATTACCTGGGGTTGAGACGTGCTGGGCTTGAATAATTATTAAGTTTCGAGTATGATACATACGAGATGGGGGCGAATGGCTATTTTGCAGATCTTGGAATATGTTACCCAGCAGGGGGATTGCCCAATTCATGAATGGTTGAGCGGCTTGGACAAACCAATTCAGGCCCGGGCGCTTGCGCGACTGCGCCGCTTTCCCCAGGGCAACTTTGGACAGAATCGGCATTTGGGGGGCGGCCTGTGTGAGGCCAAGATGGATTTCGGCCCTGGGTATAGGGTGTATTACGGCATTTTTGGGAAAACCCTGGTCATCCTGCTTTGCGGCGGGGACAAAGGAAGCCAGCACAAGGACATTGAGAGAGCCCGAAACTATTGGGCCGAATACTTGGAGGGACAATCATGAAAGGTTATGCCAGGAGTTTTGAAGACCACACCATGATGGAACTTTTGCGCGACCCGGAAACCGCCCAAGAGTACATCCAAAGTTGCCTTGAGGAAGGGGTTCCTCTGCAAACTGCGCTCAGGGATGTCATCAAGGCTCGCGGCTATGAAAAGGTGGCCAAAAGATCTCGTATTGCCCGACCCAACGTGATCCGGGCGGTGAAACCCACAGCCAACCCCACCTTTGAGACTATGCAACGCCTTTTAAACAGCGTTGGTCTTGATTTCTCGGTGAGGCCCTTCAAGGCGGGCCGGGGACGGTCGCGCGCCGTTACGGCCAAGGCGGCTTGACTGGGGACTAGCTATGAAAAACGCCACGGATTGGGACAAGATGCTTTTGGAAGACCTGAAAGACCCGGAAAGCGCCAAACTGTTCATTGAGGCTTGCCTTGAGGAAGGCGTGCCCCTGCAAACTGCCTTGGGCAAGGTGTTAAAGGCCCAGGGCATGGCCAAGATGGCCCGCAAGGCAAAGATAGCCTTGCCCAACGTAATCCGGGCTGTGCGGGAGGATTCTAACCCTACCTATGACACCTTGACAAAGCTTCTGGACGCGGTGGGCCTGGACCTTAGCGTGCGGCCTAAGCCTGTGCATGTCCACCGCCGGAAAAGGGTGTATCAGGATGCGGATTCCGCAAGGCTAACAGCCTAAAAAGGGATTGGAAACTTTGGCATAAGTGCAGCTGAAATCATATAATGGGGGCATGACTTGCACATATGAAAAACGATTTAGATATTCAAGAATAAGGGAAGCCCAGCCAACTGAAAAAGTTGAGCCGGAGCAAATCAGCCAGCTTATGGCTGACATATATCAGGCCGTCTTATGACGCTATCAGGGATACGCTCTGCTATAAAAATAGAATTCGTTAAATGCGCTGTAGGGAATCTAGCTTGGGGTCAAATTTTTTTGGCCTTATTGTTCCTGTCATGGATGCTTTATCAGGTGATCTCTTACAATCCCTATTTGGATCCGGCAAACCGCATCTGGTCCTGTGGCGACTGGCTCATCAATTATAACGGAGGCTTTATAAGGCGCGGGTTGGGCGGCTGGTTGTTGATTGGCCTTGCTAACGCCACGAATATACCTGTGAGCGAGGTGGTTGTCGGAGCGCAAAGGATTTTCCACTGCATTATATATATCTATTTATTTGGTTTATGTCTCAAAACTCGGCCCATGCCTTTTTTGCTGCTCCTTGCATTGTTTTCCCCTGCGGCTTTCCTTTTTCCGGTAAATGCAGTAGGAAGCATAGGCAGAAAGGAGATTGTTGTTTTGGCTTGGGCGGGCGCCATGGCGTGGAAGGCCAGCAATGGGGTGCGTCCCACTAAGCTCTTCCTCTCGGTTTGCTTCGCTGTTTTTGTTGCGCTTCATGACGGCTTGTTCTTTTTTCTTCCATTATTCTGCCTTTATCTATCGTTTTTGTTTTTAGAAGAGACGTGGGATTTGAGAACATGGTTCTGGATCTGCAGCCCCGCCGCTGCCTTGATGGCATTGATTCTTTGGATGGGCCCGGCGGATGGCAAGACGATAGCCGCTATCATTCATGCTTTTCAAGGGAATGTTAAAGATTGGGACATGGCCGCGATAGGCTTTTTGCGCTGCGGGTTTAAAGATGCTATCCATTTTCTTCAGGCCAATACGAATCCATTGACTTTGACCAGAACGCTTCTTGGTGCCGGCCTCGGGTTTGCGCCTTTTGTGTTGTGGTATTATTTTGGTGGGGAAAAGATTCTTGAATTGAATGCTTTTTTTAAAAAACCTCAGATAAAAGTGCTGGCCCTTTGTGTGGGACTCTTTCAATTGGCGCTTTTCGTCATTGCTATCGATTGGGGAAGATGGCTGATGGTAGATTTTTGCTTTTTGGGATTCGCGTGCTTGAGCGCCTGCCAACAATCCGCACTCCGCAGCGTTGCCGAGAGCGCGCAAAAAATCCCATGGCCTTGCTTTATTGGAATATCAGGGATTTATTGGGGATGCTGGCAGGTGAGTTGTTATGGATGGTTGGGCGTTTCGTTCCTGGACCACAAGGTTTACTTAAAAATTAAGCTTTTGTCGTTCTGCATCCCTGCGATTTGGCATGCACTTATGCAATAAAGCAGGTAAAGAGGTAATTGAAAAAGCTCTTTACATCGCCACCCTCCCGCTAGGGTGGCATTTTTATGCCCTGCCCGCGACACCCGGGGCTTCTCTGCGGCGTCCAATGGGCGTATCATCGTGGCATCATGGAGGCCGCCATCACAGAAGCAGAGATCATCAGCCAGGTGGTCGCGGGCGACCAAGAGGCTTACGGCCTGCTGGTGCGGGCGCATCAGGCCTACCTGTACCAGCTCTGCCTGGCTGTGCTGGCGCATCCCCAGGACGCGGAAGAGGCGGCCCAGCTGGCCTTCATCAAGGCCCACCGCGGCCTGGGCCGCTTTCGCCAGGGCGCCAGCTTTCGCACCTGGCTGACGCGCATCGCCATCAACCAGTGCAAGGACCTGCTGCGCCAGCGGCGGCGGCAGCGGGCTTTGAGCCTGGATGCCCTGCTGGAGCAGGGGGCCAGCCTGCCGCCGGCCCTGGTGCAGAGCGCCCCAAGCCCGGCCGCGCCAGCCGCGCTGCCGCCTGAGGCCGCGGGCCTGCTCAGCGCCTCGGAGCGCGACATCTTGGCCCTGGTGGTGGATGAGGAAGGGATCAGCTATGAGGCCCTGGCCAGCCGCCTCAGCCTCAGCCTGGATGCGGTGCGGGGCCGCCTGAAGCGCGCCCGCCAGAAGCTGAAGGCCTTTTACAGCAGCAAGGAGGAGAACCGTGACACACTCTGAGATCTTGAGCCTCTTGCCCGAGCATCTGGCCGGGCGCGGCACGCGCGCCGAGCGCGAGAAGGTGCGATCGCATTTGGCCAGCTGCGGCCCCTGCCGGCGCATCGCCCAGGCCTGGCCGCAGAACGCCGAGGCTGACCTGCTAGCCGCAGTGCTGGCTGGCTTGCGGCCCGCGCAGGCCCGGGATTTGCGGCTGGGCTGGGCCATGCCCATGGCCGCGGCCTTGGCCCTGGGCCTGCTGGCCGGAGCCTTCTGGCACCCTGAGCGCGCTTGGGTGAGGGCGGACAAGGCCTTTGCTGACTTGGGCGCGCCCCGCGCCGCGGGCCTGTGGAAAGGAGGGCTGCGATGAGAGCCTCCCTGAAGCTGCCCCTGGCCCTGGCCTGCGCCGGCCTGCTGGGCCTGGCCCTGGGCGCCTGGGGCATGCGCTGGTACTTTCAGCGCACCCTGGCTGCCTGGGACCCGGCACAGCGCTTGGTGGCCGAGCTCAGCCAGCAGCTGGACCTGGACCAGGACCAGCGCGAGCGGGCGGCCCTGGTGCTGGCCGAGGCCCGCGGCCGCATGGAAGAGCGGCGCCAGGCCTGGCGCCTGGATGTGCGGCAGCTGGCGCGCGAGGGCGAGGACGTGCTGGCGCGCCTGCTCAGGCCGGACCAGCAGGAGCGCTTCTCGCGCTTGCATGACCAGATCCATGGCCGCATGGACGAGTTCTTGTGGTCCAGCCCGGAGAACCCCACGGCCATGGCCATCGCGCCCGTGCGCTGAGCCGCGACACTTTGCGCCCATGCCTGGCGTCTGATGCAGCGTGGGGAGGCAATAAACCTTATCAGGAGGAAGCCATGAAGAAGCTGTTGATGCTGGGGCTGGCGCTGCTGCCCCTCAAGGCCTGGGCCGGCGCGCTGGTGCTGCCGGATTGGAAGGCCTGGGACATGGGCAAGAACCTGGGCACCTTTGCTGACGCGCTGGGCAGCAAGGTCTCGGCTGAGGCCGTGGCAGGCCCGGCAGAAGGGCAGAAGGCCGCCAAGATCAGCGCCCAGCTGGTGCAATGGGGCGGGCTGTGGGTGCTGGCCCCGGGCAGCCTGGAGGGCGTGAGCGCGATCCGCTTCTCAGCCCGCGCCAGCAAGCCCTGCAAGCTGCAAATAGGCCTCAATGACAAAGCCAAGTCAGTGGAGGTGGCCTTTGTGCGCGTGCTCTCTGACGAGTGGCAGGATTTCGAGGTTCCCTTGAGCCTGTTCCAGAAGCCGGATTGGACCAACCCGGGCGGCGACAAGGACAGGGCCTTTGACCCGGCCAGCCTGCATGACATCTCTTTGAGCCCCATCACCCTGGGCCAGGTGGAGGTGGCCGTGGGCCCCTTGAGCGCGGTGC
The DNA here is from genome assembly GCA_964463435.1 of uncultured bacterium. GTDB lineage: Bacteria > Oederibacteriota > JAJYGY01 > JAJYGY01 > JAJYGY01 > CAYXCT01. The sequence goes on from CAYXCT010000023.1 coordinate 4,912, forward strand.
GCGGCAAGGCCAAGGCCAGCACGGGCATGGAAGAGCCCCAGGCTGGCAGTGAGGTGGTGCAGGACTTCCAGTTGCTGGATAAGAGCAGCTGCGGCCCCTTTGCGGATGACAAGAGCAGCATCAGCATCGATTTCACGGATGACAAGGCCCAGGGCCGCAGGGTGGCCCTGTTCAAGGCCAGCATCGCGGCCAAGGGCTGGGCTGGCTACTGGATGCGCGCCGGGGATGACTGGACAGGCCAGGACTGGCGCAAGGCCAAGGCCATGCTCATCACCCTCAAGCCGGAAAGCGAGGGCGATTACACCGTGGGATTCAATGACGCTGGCCAGAACGCCTATGTGGCCCGCTTTCATGCCAAGGCTGGCGAATGGCAGACCGTGTCCGTAGCCTTCAAGGATTTCGTCCTCAACCCCTACTACCAGCCGCCGCAGGCCAAGGGCGGGGACCAGGACCTGAGCCGCATTGAGGCTTTCAACCTGGCGCCCAGCGGTGAAGGGAAGATCAGTTACCGCGTAGCGGAGGTTAAGATAGAGCGTTGATGGGAAAGCAAGGCAAGGGCCTAAAGCCCAGGGCGGCGGTGCCGCCCTGGGCTTTTTGGCAGGCGGCCCGGCGCCATGGCGCGAACTTGACAAGCGCAGATGAGGGTGTTTAATAGTAGCGACTCTTGCTCGCGGGGCTTTTGTGATCATGCTGGGATTGGACCCGGGCTACGGCCGCCTGGGCTGGGCCGTGGTGGAGCAGCGCGGCAGCAGCCTGTCGAGCCTGGGCTATGGGGTGTTTGAGACCCCGGCCTCGGCGCCCTTTGGCGAGCGGCTGCTGGCAGTGCACGGCTTTGTGCAAGGCTTGGCCCAGCGCCATGCCGGGGCTGAGGCCGCGGTGGAGACGCTCTTCTTCTCGCGCAACACCAGCACGGCCATGGCCGTGGCCCAGGCCCGCGGGGTCATCCTGCTGGCCCTCTGCCAGTCCGGCATCACGCCGCTGGAGGTCTCGCCCCAGCACGTGAAGATGGCGGTGGCGGCCAGCGGCAAGGCGGGCAAGGCCCAGGTGCAGGCCATGACCCAGCGCCTGCTGGGCCTCAAGAGCCTGCCCCGGCCGGATGACGCGGCCGATGCCCTGGCCCTGGCCCTGGCCGGCTTGCGCAGCCTGCCGCTTCGGCGCCTGCAGGCCCTCATCGCACCGCTTGCCAAGGCCGGCAAGCCAACCCCAGCCAAGGCAAGGACAAAGCCATGATCGCACGCATCCGCGGGACGCTTTTGGACAAGGGCCCAGGGAGCTGCCTGGTGGAAGCAGGCGGGCTGGGCTATGAGGTGCTGCTGAGCGCCGGCACGGCCGCCCAGCTCCCGGCCCTGGGGCAGGAAGTGGCGCTCCACACCAGCTTCCAGGTGCGCGAGGACAGCCAGCATCTCTATGGCTTCTTGCAGCCGGCCGAGAAAGAGGCCTTCTTGCTGCTGCAGACCGTCAAGGGCGTGGGGCCGCGCCTGGCCCTGGCCGTGCTCTCGGGCTTGAGCCCGGCCGGCCTGCGCGACGCGGTGCAGAAGAAGCAGGTGGCGGTGCTGGTGGCTCTGCAGGGCGTGGGCAAGAAGATCGCCGAGCGCATCGTGCTCGAGCTCTCGGACAAGGTGCAGGGCCTGGCCCTGGGCGAGGCGCCGGCCCCGGCCGCGCGCGGGGCGCAGGGCCCCCTGGAGCAGGTGGAAGAGGCCCTGCGCAGCCTGGGCTTCGCCCCGGCCCAGGCCCAGCGGGCTGCGCGCCAGGCCCTGGAGCAGCTGGGGCCGGTGGCCCCGCTGGAGGCCATCATCAAGTTGGCCTTGAAAAGCCTATGAGCGGATGGTATAAGTCATGCGGCGGCCCGGCCGCCATGCAGGAGGGAAAGTGGGCCTTTGGGGAAGCAAGTCCAAGGACAAATCCGACAAGATGAAGGTCTTTGAGGTGAAGCTGGCAGGCAAGAAGCCGGTGGGGAATGGCCGCAAGGCCTCCCCCAAGGCCAAGGCCTCAAGCTTCAGCCAGTGGATCGACCAGGTCATCAAAGGCTCAAGGCAGTAAGCAACATCAGTGGACCGGCGGGCTCGCGCCTGCCGGGAGATCGCTAGGCCGCGGCCCTTGGCCACAGCCTATCGGCTTTGGCCGCGAGGGGGGGTGAATTCTACCGATGGGTTCCGGCAAGAAAAGGCATCGCCAGAAGATCAAGACCCATAAGCGCAAGAAGCACCGCCGCAAGATGCGCCATGAGCGCAAGCGCTTGGGCAAGTAAACGCATCTGAAAAGCCCCCGGGTTCACGGCCCGGGGGCTTTTCTCTTTGTGGGCCGTGAGCCTCTGGGTTTACAAGCCCCCCTTTCCGCATTATCTTTGAGCCCATGAACCCAGATGAATCGAAGATCCTCGAGGGCCTCAACCAGGCCCAGCGCGCTGCGGTGACCCATGGCGCCGGCCCCCTGCTGGTGGTGGCTGGCGCGGGCACGGGCAAGACCACGGTGCTGGCCCGGCGGGTGGCCTGGCTCATCGCCACCAAGCAGGCCCGGCCTGAGGAGATCTTGGGCCTCACCTTCAGCGAGCGCGCCGCGGCTGAGATGGAGGCGCGCGTGGACGTGCTGGTGCCTTACGGCTATGCCCCGGCCAGCCTGCAGACCTTCCATGCCTTTGGCGGCCGCCTGCTGGCCAGCCACGGCCTGCGCCTGGGCCTGGCGCCCCGCGCCGAGGTCTTGAGCGGCGCGGCCCTGCGCCTCTTCCTCAAGCGCCGGCTCTTCGACCTGCCCCTTGCGCGCTTCAGGCCCCTCAACCGGCCCGAGGCCCATGTGGAAGCCCTGCTGGACGCCTTTGCGCGCGCCAAGGACGAGGCGGTCAGCCCCGGGGCCTGGCAAGCGCACGCCCAAGAGCTGGCCAGCCAGGCTGGCAGCGACCCCGCGCTGGCCGAGGCGGCGGCCGAGCAGGCGGAGCTGGCCGCGGCCTATGCCGCCTTTGACAGCCTGCTGCACCAGGCCGGCTTCATCGACCATGGCGACCAGATCTTGCTGGCCCTGCGGCTGCTCATGGAGCATCCCTCCGCCCTGGAGGCGGCGCGGCGCCAGCATCCCTGGGTGCTGGTGGATGAGTTCCAGGACACCAACACGGCCCAGGCCCAGCTGCTCAAGCTGCTCTGCCCGCCTGGCGCGCAGGACAGCCTGACCGTGGTGGGCGATGACGACCAGGCCATCTACCGCTTCCGCGGGGCCAGCCTGGCCAACATCCTCGACTTCACCGCCACCTGGAAGGGCGCGGCCAAGGTGGTGCTCACCGAGAACTACCGCTCGGCGCAGGAGATCTTGGACGCCTCGCGCCGGCTCATCCTGCACAACAACCCCGAGCGGCTGGAGGCGCGCGAGGGCTTTGACAAGCGGCTCACGGCCATGGCGCCCCACGCCGGCGCCCAGGGCGTGGTGCATCTGCAGGCCTGGGACAAGGCCAGCGCCGAGGCCGACAGCGTGGCCCAGCAGATCCGCGCCGCCCTGGCCCAGGGACGCAAGCCCGGCGAGATGGCGGTGCTCTTCCGCAGCCGGGCCCAGGCCAAGGCGGTGGCCGACAGCCTGCGCTACCATGGCATCCCCCACCGCTTTGCCGGCGCGCGCGGCCTCTACCGCCGGCCCGAGGTGCGCGCCTGCCTGTCCTTCTTGCGCTGCCTGGCCGACCCGGATGACGGCCTGGCCCTCTTTGACCTGGCCGCGGGCGAGGGCTTCAGGGCCCCGGCCGAGAGCCTGGCCCGCCTGCAGGCCGCCTGCAGCCGCGCCAAGCGGGGCCTGCGCAGCGCCTGCGAGCGGCCTTTGGCGGAATGGCAGGAGGCGCTGCCCGGCCTGGAGGAGGGGGCGCTGGCGCAGCTGGAGCGCGCGCTCAGCCTGCTGGCGGCCTTTGCCCGGCGCGCCCAGGCCACGCCCAGCGCCGAGCTGTGCTACCAGTTCATCAAGGAGAGCGGGCTTTTGGCGCGCCTCACCCAGGGCCTGGATGGCGCGGGCGAGGCCAAGGTGCGCAACCTGGCCCGTTTTCTGGAGCGGCTGCGCGACTTCGACCGCCTGGACCTGCCGGGCGGGCCGCGCGCGGTGGCCGCCTACCTGGACGAGCTGATCGCCGAGGGCGAGGACCCGGCGGCGGACGAGGCCGAGGCCGTGGATGAGGCCGTCACCTTGAGCACCGTGCACGGGGCCAAGGGCCTGGAATGGGCGGTGGTCTTCGTGGTGGGGCTGGAGGAGGGGCATTTCCCGCCGCCGGGGCGCTCTGGCAGCCTGCCCCTGCCCGCGGCCCTGCTGCCAGGCCAGGGCGACCCGGCCCAGGCCCACCGCGCCGAGGAGCGCCGGCTCTTCTACGTGGCCCTCACCCGGGCCCGCGAGGAGCTGCGCCTGAGCTACAGCCGCGACCAGGGCGGCCGCCGCCTGTGGAAGCGCAGCAGCTTCTTGGCCGAGGCCCTGGACTTGCCGCGCCTCGAGCCCCAGCCTCTGCGCCTCTCCGCCGCCGAGGCCCTGGCCAGCCTGCGCGGGGGCGGCGAGGGGGGGGATGACGCCTACCTGGCCCCAGAGCGGCCCCTGCCGCCGGAGGCCAGGCTTTGCCTCTCCTATTATCCGGTGGACGACTACCTCACCTGCCCGCTCAAGTACAAGTTCATCCACCGCCTGCGGCTCAAGCCGCCCCTGACCCATGCCATGGTCTATGGCGAGGCCATGCACGCCGCGGTGCAGGCCTTCCACCGCGGGCAGATGGAGGGCCGGCTGCCGGGCCCCGAGGAGCTGAAGGGGGCGCTGCGCGCGGCTTGGCGGGCCGAGGGCTTCCATTCGCGCGGCCATGAGGAGGCCCGCCTGGCCCAGGGCGAGGCGCGCTTGGAGGCCTTCTGGCAGCTGGCCCGCCAAGAGGCCGCGCCAGCCGCCGTGGAGCTGCCCTTCCGCGTGAGCCTGGGCGGGCAGGACGCGCTGGATGGCCGCATCGACCGCGTGGACCTGGACGCCGAGGGCCGGGCCACCATCATCGACTACAAGACAAGCGATGTGCAGGACCAGGCCAAGGCCGATGCCGAGGTGGCCAAGAGCCTGCAGCTGGGGGTCTATGCCCTGGCCTGGCAGGCCCTCAAGGGCGCGCCGCCCAAGCGCCTGGAGCTGCGCTTCCTCGAGAGCGGGCTGTCGGCTTCTCTGGAGCCCACGCCGGGTTACCTGGAGGAGAAGCGCGCCGAGCTCAAGCGCGCCTTTGACGGCATCCGCGCCGCTCGCTTCGAGGCCACCCCGGGCTACCGTGCCTGCCGCTGGTGCAACTTCAGCCAGGTCTGCCCCAGCAGCGCCTGGGAGGGCTGAGATGCTGGGCATCTTGCATGTGGACATGGACCAGTTCTACGCCGCGGTGGAGATGCGCGACGACCCGCGCCTGGCCGGCCGGCCGGTGGTCATCGGCTCAGACCCCAAGCAGGGCCGCGGCCGCGGGGTGGTGAGCACCGCCAACTACCTGGCCCGCCGCTTTGGCGTGCACTCGGCCATGCCCATCAGCCAGGCCTACCGGCTCTGCCCGCAGGCGGCCTTCATCGAGCCCGACATGGCCAAGTACGCGGCGGTCTCTGAGCAGATCCAGGCCGTGTTCCTGGGCGTCACCCCCCTGGTCGAGCCGCTCTCGCTGGACGAGGCCTTCATGGATGTGCGGGCCAGCCGCCTGCTCTACGGCGATGCGGAGGCCATCGCCGCCAGGGTCAAGCAGCAGGTGCTCAAGCAGACCCGCCTCACCTGCTCGGTGGGCGTGGCGGAGAACAAGTTCCTGGCCAAGGTGGCCTCGGACCTGCGCAAGCCGGACGGCCTGGTGGTGGTGCCCGAGGGCCAGGCGCGGGCCTGGCTGGCGCCCATGCCCGTGGGACGGCTGTGGGGCGTGGGCGCCAAGAGCGAGGAGCGGCTGAAGGCCCTGGGCATCGCCAGCATCGGCGACCTGCAGGCCTGGCCGCTGGAGGCCCTGGCCCGCAGCCTGGGCGCGGAGCAGGCGCGGCACCTGGCGGCCCTGGCGCGCGGCGAGGACAGCCGGGCCGTGGAGCCAGGCAGCGAGGCCAAGAGCATCGGCCGCGAGACCACCTTTGAGGCGGACACGGAGAGCCGGGCCCTGCTGGAGATGACCCTGGCCGAGCTGGCCGAGGATGTGGCCCTGCGGTTGCGCCAGCAGGGCCTGGAGGCCGGGCGCCTGACGCTCAAGCTGCGCTGGCAGGGCTTTGAGACCCATACCCACCAGCGCGCGCTCAAGCCGCCCACCAGCCATGGCCCCGAGATCCATGCCGCGGCCCGGGCCCTGCTTTGCGAGCTCTTGGGCCGCGACCGGCGCAAGGTGCGCCTGCTGGGCCTGAGCGCCTCGGGCCTGGCGCAAGGCCAGGGCCAGCTGAGCCTGGACGAGGCGCGGCGCGACAAGGCCCGCCGCGCGGATGCGGCCCAGGATGCCCTGAATGCCCGCTTTGGCGATGGCACGCTCAAGCCGGCCAGCCAGCTCGGCCCCCGGCCGCGCCGCAACCGCACCGGATTCTCGCCGCAAGAGCCGGCCCCCGCTGGGAGGCGCCATGCGCCGCTGCCCTGAATGCCGCAGCCCCAACCCTGATGCCGCCAGCGCCTGCGCCCGCTGCGGGGCCCTGCTCCCCCGGCTCAAGCCGGGCCTGGCGCTCAGCGCCCTGCTGGACGCGCGCTCCGCGGCCCGGGCCGCGCTGGCCCTGCCAGCCCTGCTGATGGCTTACAGCCTGCCCTTTGGCTGGGCCTTCTACCCGCCCGGCCAGGAGCCGCGCCAGGCGGCCTTCTTCGCCCTGAGCGGCTTGAGCCTGGGCCTGGCCCTGGGCTGGATGCAGGAGGCCCGGGCCTGGGCCTGGGCCCTGGCCGGCCTTCTGGGCGGCCTGCTGGCCTATGCCTGCAACTGGCTCTACATGGACCAGCACGCCGTGTACAAGGCCGTGTTCTGGCTGAGCGAGTGGATGGACCCGGCGGATTCCACCCTCATCCCCTTCCGCGCCCTGCAGATGCTGAGGGCCTTAGCCCTGGCCCTGCCCCTGCTTTTGCTGCGCCCCCTGCTCTTGGGGGCCTGGCGCCGGATGGCGCTGGACCTGCTCTTTGTGGCTGCCGCGGCCCTGGCCCGCTCGCAGGTGCTGGGACCGGCCCTGGGCGGGGCCCACCCCCTGGCCCATCAGGCTTGGACCAGCCTGAGCCTGCTGCTGCTGCTCTATGGCCTGGGCCGGGGCGAGCAAGCCGCTGTTTCTGCTTGACGGGGCAGCCCTGGCGCGGGTATAACCTTTCATCACGGCCGCCTTCGGGCAGCCAGCTCCGCCCTTGGAGCCGCCCGCGCCTGCGGGAACAAGCGGGGGCTACTGCCCCCCACCCGGCCTCATCTTTGAGCGCCCGGGTCGCCAGCATCGATGCCTTCTAACGCCGTCGGCGGGAGCATTGGATGCTCCCGTTTTTTGTTTTCTGGAGGGATCCCCCGAGGATGGAAGACCTTAGAGTCAACCAGCGCATCAAGATCAGGGAAGTGCGGCTCATCTCCGCCACCGGCGAGCAGGTGGGGATCATCGCCACCCCGGATGCCCTGCGCATGGCTGAGGAGCAGGGCCTGGACCTGGTGGAGATATCCCCCACGGCGCGGCCCCCGGTCTGCAAGCTGATGGACTACGGCAAGTACAAGTACGAGTCTGAGAAGCGGGAGAAGGAGGCGCGCAAGAAGCAGCATGTGGTGATCACCAAGGAGATCAAGCTGCGCCCCAAGATCGACCGCCACGACCTCTCCATCAAGATCAAGCACATCCATGAGTTCCTGGCCGAGGGCTGCAAGGTGCGGGTGAACATGCAGTTCAGGGGCCGTGAGATGGCCCACCAGGAGATCGGCCGCGAGATGGTCGAGAAGCTGATGGCCGAGTTCGGCGAGAGCGCGGTCATCGAGCAGGCCCCCAAGATGGAGGGCAACACCTTAGGCATGCTGCTCTCGGCCAAGGCCGGGGCCAAGCCCGCGGCGGCCAAGCCTGAAGCGGCCAAGCCCGAAGCCACCAAACCCGCGGAATGAGCGGCGATCAACCCCAAGACAGAAAGGAACGCTAGCGATGCCCAAGCAGAAGAGCCATAGCGGCTTCAAGAAGCGCGTCAAGGTCAGCAAGAAAGGCAAGGTCCTCTTCAAGAAGACCGGCGCGCGCCACCGCATGATCAGCAAGAATGCCTCCAGCAAGCGGAAGAAGCGCCTGCAACAGCAGGTGTCCCCGGCCAACAACAAGATGATCCACAAACTGCTGCCCTACGCCTGATCCCACGGCTATTTGAAGGAGACTGAACATGGCACGCGTCAAAGGCGGGATGAAGACCCGCGCCCGCAAGAAGAAGCTCTTCAAGTCCACCAAAGGCTACTGGGGCGGCAACAAGAACCGCTACCGCCACGCGATGGAGACCTCGGCCCGCGCCGGCGCCTTCGCCTTCCGCGACCGCAAGCAGAAGAAGCGCGAGTACCGCAACCTCTGGATCGCCCGCATCAACGCCGCCGCCCGCCTCAACGGCATCAGCTACAGCCGGCTGATGGCTGGCCTCAAGGAGGCCAAGGTGGAGGTGGACCGCAAGATGCTGGCCGAGCTGGCAGTGAGCGATGCCACCGCCTTCGCCAGCCTGGTGGAGGCCGCCAAGAAGGCGCTGCCCCTGGCCGCCCAGAAGCTGGTGGCCGCCAAGGCCGCGGCCAAGGCAGCCTGATCCCAGAGCCCAGCGCCACCCCACAGCCCCCGCCCTGCGGGGGCTGTGGCCATTTAAGGGCCCCATGGAAACCTTGAGCTCCACCCGCCATCCCCGCTTGCGCAAGTTCCGCTCGCTGCTGCGCGAGGCCCGCGCCCGCAAGGAAGCCGGGCTGTGCGTGGCCGAGGGCCCCAAGCTGGCGCAGGAGGCCCTGGCCGCCGGAGCTGCGCTCTGCGAGTTCCTGGTGACGCCTGGGTTCCTGGCCCAGCCTGGGCAGGCCGGCCTGCTGGCCGCGCTGCGCCAGGCTGGCGCGCGCGGCAGCCTGGTGCCAGAGGGCCTCTTCGCCAAGGTGTCGGACGCCGAGAGCCCGCAGGGCATCATGCTGAGCCTGGAGCAGCCCAGGCTCAGCCCGGGCTGGGCGCTGGGCGGCCTCATGCTGGCGGCGCATGAGCTGCAGGACCCCGGCAACTTGGGCACCCTGCTCCGCAGCGCGCGGGCCTGTGGCGTGGCCCATGCCTTCTTGAGCCCCGGCTGCGCCGATGCCTTCTCGCCCAAGGCCCTGCGCGCCGGCGCCGGGTCCCAGTTCGGCATGCAAGTGCACAGCGACGAGGCCCTGGAGAGCCTGGTGGAGCGCTGCCAGGCTCAAAGCATCCCTGGCTTGGCCCTGGTGGTGAAGGGCGATACTGGCCATGCTGAGCTCAAATTAGGGGCGCCGGGCGCTCTGGTGCTGGTGGGCTCTGAGGGCAGGGGATTGCCTGAGCGCTTGTCTGAGAAATGTTCATATCGCGTCAAGATCAGCTATCCGGGTCCTGTTGAATCGTTGAATGCAGGTGTGGCTGGCTCAGTTCTGCTCTTTGAAATGATTAAAAAGCCATATAAATGAAGGATATCAATTATTTTGTCAAATAATTAAATTTGCAAAGCGCTTTTCTTGACTTCATAAGCTTTCATTGCTAAACTTCGGTTGAACATTGACTTGAGGTTAGCGATGAAGAAAAGTGCTGAAAAAAACGGCGAGTTTTTCTGGGATATTTTTGAGCGCACCGGATCCATAAAGGCTTTTTTGCTGTACCACAGGTCAAAACAGGCCGAAGATGAAACTGACTTGCAAGTTGCTTCCAAGACCCACGGCAATGCCAAGCCCATTGAAAAGTGATTGGTTCCAGGCTGGGCCTGTTTTATACTTGAGCTGCCGCAAGGCGGCTTTTTTTCTGCTCACATGATCCCAAGGAAGCCATGCTCACCAGACTCAGCGACATCGAGGCCACGGCCATCAAGGAATTGGAAGCCATCCAGGACCTGAAGCAGATCGAGGCTTTTGAGGTGCGCTTCTTGGGCAAGAAGGGCGACCTGACCCTGCTCTTGCGCGAGACCGGCAAGCTTCCGGAGGCCGAGCGCCCCGCCTTTGGCGCGCGCGTCAACCAGGCCAAGCAGGCGCTGGGCGCCAAGCTGGAGGAGCGCAAGGCCGGCTTGGGGCGGCAAGCCATGGAGCTCCGCATCCGCCAGGAGACCCTGGATGCCACCCTGCCCGGCCGGCCCCTGCTGGGCCCTGGCCGCGAGCACCTGCTGCCGCGCACCACCGAGGAGATCTGCGCCATCTTCGCCAAGCTGGGCTTCAATGTGGAGACTGGCCCCGAGGTGGAGGACGGCTTCCACAACTTCGACGCCCTCAACTTTCCGCCCGACCATCCCTCGCGCGACACCCAGGACAGCTATTTTTTGGGCGAGCAGCTGCTGCGCACCCACACCAGCACCGTGCAGGTGCGGGTGATGCGCCGCCAGCGGCCGCCCATCCGCATGGTGGCCCCGGGCCGCGTGTTCCGGCGGGATGCCACCGATGCCACCCATTCGCCGCAGTTCCACCAGGTGGAGGGCCTGGCCGTGGACGCCTTTGGCAAGGTGCGCTTCAGCGACCTCAAAGGCACCCTGCAGACCTTTGCCGGCCTCATGTTCGGCGCCCGCCTGGATGTGCGCCTGCGCCCCAGCTTCTTCCCCTTCACCGAGCCCAGCTGCGAGGTGGATGTGCAGTGCTTCAAGTGCATGGGCAAGGGCTGCGGCTTGTGCAAGCAGGGCGGCTGGATAGAAGTCATGGGCGCGGGCATGGTCAACCCCGCGGTCTTCCAGGCCGTGGGCTATGACCCGGCCCAGGTCTCGGGCTATGCCTTTGGCATGGGCGTGGAGCGCATCGCCATGCTCAAGCACGGCATCGATGACATCCGGCTCTTCTATGAGAATGACCTGCGCTTTTTGCGCCAGTTCTAGCTGGCATCCTTGTCGAGGTGAGAATGCGCCCCATCATCCTGTCCCTGCTGCTGGCCCTGGCCCCGGCGGCCTTTGCCGGCTCCCAGAGCGACTACAACATCGGCTCCACCGCCGCGCCCTGGCTCGACATCCCGGCCAGCGCGCGCAGCGCGGCCCTGGCCGAGGCCGGCACGGTGCTCACCGGCGACCTGATGTCAGCCTTGGCTGAGAACCCCGCCAGCCTGGCCGATTTCCGCTCGGTGCAGCTGGCCTTCGGCGAGAACCTTTGGCTGCAGGACACCAGCCTGCAGCAGGCCGGCCTGGGCTGGCAGCTGGGCGGGGCCGGGGTGCTGGGCCTGGGCTACACCTACATGAACTACGGCGACATCAACCGCTACAACATCATCAATGACACGGCGGTGCCCGAGGGCAGCTTCAATCCCTATGGCATGGCTGCCCGCCTGGAGTATGGCCTGCGGGTCAGCCGCTGGCTGGCGCTGGGCCTGGGCGGCAAATGGGTGCATGAGACCATAGACAGCCTGTCCTCCGACGGCTTTGCCGGCGATGCCGGCGCGCTGCTCACCCCCATGGACGGCTTGAACCTGGCAGTGGCTGGGCAGAACCTGGGCGGCACGCTCCATGGCGCCAGCCTGCCGGCCGCGGTGCGGGCGGGCGCCTCTTATGAGGCCTCGCTGGGCCGCGACAATGGCATCACCTTTCTGGGCGAGGCGGCGGTGCCTGCCGCGGACGGCGCGGCCACCAGCGCCGGCGGCGCTTTGGAGTACGCCTATGCCAAGACTCTGTTCCTGCGCGGCGGCTGGCGCT
>CAYXCT010000024.1:0-16634 GCA_964463435.1 uncultured bacterium
TGGGCTTTGACCTGGTCCTCTCGGGCCACACCCACAACGGCCAGCTCTGGCCCTTTCAGTGGATCACAAGCAAGGTCTTTGAGCACAGCATCGGCCTGCGCCGCGTCGGCCGGGCCTGGCAGTACGTCAGCCCCGGCTTTGGCACCTGGGGCCCCCCCATCCGCACCAATGCCCGGCCTGAGGTGGCCGGCTTTGTGCTGAGGTACAGGCAATAGGGCGAAGCCCAAGTCTGATTCGGGCTATTTGACAAGCAAATTCTTGCTATTACCATAAGATGAATAAGCTCCCTTGCTATTAAACGGTACTTTACTTTCGATTAATAAGAGGATATCTTCATCCTATTATGGACCTCAAAGCCTTCACAAACGCCGGCGCGGGCTCTTGCCAATACCTCAAGGACAAGGACTATTGGGCTTTCCTGCCCCGACCCTTGCCTCCCAGGCTTGAGCCCTCATGGGAACTGACAAACGCCCTGTCTGAAGCCGACCGCGCACTCAGCGAGCTGGCCGGAGTCGGCCGCCTGCTGACCAATCCTCATCTTCTCATCCAACCCGCCATCCGTCGTGAAGCGGTCTTGAGTTCGCGCATTGAGGGCACGCAAGCGAGCATGAGCGACCTGCTTTTCTTTGAGGCCGGGGCGTCTGAGGGGCAGCAACCGGAGGATGTCCATGAGGTGGCCAATTATGTCGGCGCCCTGGAATACGGCTTGCAGCGCCTGGATACGCTCCCGCTGAGCGGGCGGCTGTTCAGGGAGATTCATGAAAAGCTCATGCGCGGGGTGCGGGGCGACCACGCAGATCCCGGTGAATTCCGCCGGACTCAGAATTGGATAGGCCCGGCCGGCTGCACCCTCAACCAGGCGGCCTATGTGCCGCCTCCCGTGGAGGCCATGCATCAGGCCTTGGCTGATTTTGAGAAGTACCTGCACAAGCCCCAGGCGGAGCCGCCCCTCATCCGATGCGCGCTGATGCACTACCAATTTGAGGCCATCCATCCTTTCATCGATGGCAACGGCCGCGTGGGGCGCCTGTTGGTCCCGCTTTATTTATGCTCCCAGGGCCTGCTAAGCCAGCCCCTGCTCTACCTTTCGGCCTATTTTGAAAAGAACCGCACCCTCTATTATGACCACCTGCTGGCCGTGAGCCAAAAAGGGGCCTGGGATGCGTGGCTGCATTTCTTCTTGGCCGGGGTGGTCGAACAGAGCAAAGAGTCTCTGGAAACGACCAAAAAGCTGCTGGCCCTGCGCGAGCAGATCAAGGCATCGGTGGCCGGCAAGCGCGTCCCCACGGCGGTTGGGCAGCTTGTGGACCATTTGTTCGGCAACCCCATCGTGTCGCCCGCCCGCCTCGCCAAGCAATGGGAACTCAGCTATCCTGCCGTGGCCAAGGGCATCCAGATCCTGGTCAAAAAGAAATGGCTGCGTGAATCCACTGGCCGCCGCCGCGGGCGGGTTTTTGTCTGCGACACGATCCTAAGCCTGGTCAACCCCAAATCCTGACCGCACCTGTCCGGCCCGAAAGGATCTCCGTGCCCACGCGCCAGAGCCTCATCCTAAGCCCGCAGTCCCTGCTCGACACCCTGCTGGACGACCCGCGGGGCGTGGCGCAGCTGCAGGCCTTGAGCGGCGCCCAGCTGAACAAGCTGGTGCAGGCCATCGGCCTGGAGGACGCGGGCGCCGCGCTCAGCCTGGCCACCCGCGAGCAGCTCATCCAGGTGATGGACGAGGATCTGTGGAAGAGCCCTGCGCCTGGGCAGGCCGAGCGGCTGGACGAGCGGCGCTTCGGCCTGTGGCTGGAGGTGCTGGCAGACCAGGGCCCGGAGGTGCTGGCGCGCAAGCTCAAAGAGATGGACCGCGACCTGATGCTGGCGGGCTTGAGCCAGCACCTGCTGGTGGTCGAGACCCGCGACCTGATGCGCGAGCTGCGCGGGGAGGACGAGGCCGAGAGCAGCCTGCTGGAGAAGCGGCTGGAATCCACCTACAACCATGAGCTGGGCGATTACTGGCTGGTGACGCGGGACGAGGCCTCTTGGAACGCCCTGCTGGGCGCGCTGGTGAGCCTGGATGAGGAGGACCACGAGCTCTTGAACGAGCTGCTGGACCGGCTCTGCGCGCTGTCCAACCGCGAGGTGGACGATGCCGGCGGCCTCTTTGAGCTGCTCAGCAGCAGCCAGCAGGCCATGGAGGACGCGGCCGAGAGCCGTGAGCAGCGCAGGCTCAGGGCCGGCTATGTGCCGCCCGCGGATGCCGCGGCCTTCTTGCGGCTGGCCCGCGCCGCGAGCGTGCAGGCCGCCCTGGCCGCGCCAGCCGAGGACGCCATCACCCGCGCCTATTTCCGGTCCCTGCAAGGCTGGGGCGAGCCGGAGCCGGCCCCTGAAGCGGCCGCCGAGCCCGGCGCGCCAGCCCTGGGCCACAGCCTGCTGGCCCTGCTGGAGCAAGCCGAGCTGGCCGAGGCTGGGGAGCCCTTGCGCCTGGCCGCCGCGCCGGGCAAGCAAGCGCCCGACGAGGCCGAGCTCATGCGCCAGCATCTGCTGGGCTTGAAGCAGGGAGATCCCAAGGCTTTTGCCGCCGCCACCCGCGAGCTGGGCTTCTTGGCCAACGCGCTGGCCAGCGGGCTCGAGCTGCATGGCCAGGCCCCCCGGCCCGCCGAGGCAGCGGCCTTGGCCCTGGCCTTCTGCGGCCTGGGCCTGGGCTTGGCCCCGGCGACAGCGCCAGCGCTCACGCTGTTCAAGGCCGGCTTCACCCATTTTGGCATCACCGCGGGCCGCGCGGTGCGGCATCCGCTCTTGCAAGCCTGCCGGCCGCGCGGCAAGGCCGCCTGAAGCATCCCTCTCCATCCAAACTCGCAATCACGGAGGCGTCATGAAGAACCTGGGGCGATGGGGCTCCATCCTGGCGGGCCTGCTCATTCTGCAGGGCTGTGCCAGCATCCGCTATGTGGAGCCCGGCTGGAGCAGCGAGCAGCGCCAATACCTGGACGCGGCCATGAAGCAGCCGCTCACCTTCGAGCTGGCCAAGGACAAGTCGGATGAGGCCTGGAGCCGCGCCCAGGTGATCTTGGCCCACATCTGCCCCCTCAAGCTGCAGATGGCCACCGACTCGGTCATCTTCACCTACGCCGACACCGAGAACTACTCCTGGCGCATCACCCGCGAGGACCGCGGCCGCACCAGCCTCTTTGACGTCACCTGCATCAAGTACAAGCCGGGGCACCATGACTGCCAGCAGCTGCAGGTGACCGACCGCAACGCGCACTTGGTGGCCTGGTTCATGGCCAGCGGGGCGCGCATGCCCGATGAGGTGGTGTGGGCCAGCCTGCGGCCCTTTGACGAGATCAGCGAGGTCACCTGGAACCCCCTGCGCTGGGGCGCCATCAACGACCCGTGGGGCGACTTTGAGTGCGGCGAGACCGGGGCCTTTCTGCCGCCGCCCGACCTGCCGGACGTGGCCCTGGATGCCAGGGTCTCGGTCTTCAGCAACAAGGGCGGCGGGGCTGGCAAGGCCCTCATCAAGCCCGTGGTGGCCAATGCCACCCAAGTGCGCTCCTGGAGCCTCACCATCTACGATGCCAGCTCCCGCCACGCGGAGCTCAGGGTGCTGGGCGGCAATGGCGGCCCGCCCAGCCTGCTGGAATGGGACGGCCGCGATGCCAATGGCGAGCCGGTGGCCGAGGGCATCTACCCGGCCATGCTGCGGGTGCTGTACTGGAACGGGCAGAGCATCGAATCCAAGGAGGTGAGGCTTGAGGTCACCAACCGCTACCCGGACCTCTCCTTTGAGCGCGGTCTGGGCAGCATCGACCCCTCGCGGCCGGACCTGCTCATCATGCCGGCCGAGTTCCGCATCGAGCCCGCCTCCAGCCGGCTGCCCTGCCGCTACCGCCTGGAGATCAGGTGGCAGAACGGCACCCTGGTGCGCGTCCTGGAGGGGGCGGTGGCGCCCCACCTGAAGGTGCTGTGGGACGGCAAGGACGCCCAGGGCGGGGCCTTCATCTCCAACACCCGCTACAGCTTCAAGCTGCTGCAGCTGGACGAGCAGGGCCAGGTGGTGCATGAGTACCCAGAGCGCACCTGGAACTGCGTTTTCCTGCACTAAGAGGGCCTTGCCCCATTGCCTGATCCCGCCCTCAACATCTTGCGCAGCACCTTCGGCTACCCCGCCTTCCGCGGCCGGCAGGAAGAGGTCATCCGCCATGTGGCCGCGGGCGGCAGCGGCCTGGTGCTGATGCCCACCGGCGGCGGCAAGAGCCTTTGCTACCAGATCCCGGCCCTGCTGCGCGGCAAGCTGGGGCTGGTGGTCTCGCCCCTCATCGCGCTGATGCAGGACCAGGTGGCGGCCCTGCGCCAGGCGGGCGTGCGCGCGGGCTTCTACAATTCCACCCTGGCCGCCGGGGCCAAGGCCCAGCTGCGCCAGGAGCTGAAGGCCGGCCTGCTGGACCTGCTGTACGCCGCGCCCGAGACCCTGGGCACCGAATTCATCCGCAGCTTCATCGCGGGGCTGGACCTTTCGCTGATCGCGGTGGACGAGGCCCATTGCGTCAGCCAGTGGGGCCATGACTTCAGGCCGGATTATCTGGAGATAGCCCACCTGCGCCAGCTGCACCCGGGCGTGCCCTTGCTGGCGCTCACCGCCACCGCCGACCCCTTGACGCGCGAGGAGATCCGGGAGCGGCTGGGCCTGAAGCAGGACCCGGTCTTTGCCTCCAGCTTTGACCGCCCCAACATCCGCTATGAGATCGTGCGCAAGGACTCGGCCCGCGAGCAGCTGCTGGCCTTCATCCGCGAGCGCCATCCCGGCCAGGCGGGCATCATCTACTGCCTCAGCCGCGCCAAGGCCGAGGAGACCGCGGACTGGCTCAGCCGCCATGGCGTGCCCGCCCTCTGCTACCATGCCGGCCTGCCCGCCGCCCTGCGCGCCAGCGCCCAGGCCCGCTTCTTGCGCGAGGATGGCCTGTGCATGGTGGCCACCATCGCCTTCGGCATGGGCATCGACAAGCCGGATGTGCGCTTTGTGGCCCACTTGGACCTGCCCAAGAGCCTGGAGGGCTACTACCAGGAGACGGGCCGCGCCGGGCGCGACGGCCTGCCCAGCACGGCTTGGATGGCCTACGGCCTGGGCGACGTGGTGCAGCTGCGGCAGTTCATCGAGCGAAGCGAGGGCGACGAGGCCTACAAGCGCCTGAGCCAGCAGAAGCTCAACGCCATGCTGGGGCTCTGCGAGAGCGTGGGCTGCAGGCGGCAGGCCCTGCTCAAGTACTTCGGCCAGGAGCATGCCGGGGGCTGCGGCAACTGCGACAACTGCCTGGACCAGCCCAAGGCCTGGGACGGCACTCTGGCGGCGCAGAAGGCCTTGAGCGCCGTGGCCCGCACCGGCGGGCGCTTTGGCGCCGGCCACCTCATCGATGTGCTGCTGGCCAAGCCCAGCCCCAAGGCCCTGGAGCGCGGCCATGACAAGCTGAGCGTGTGGGGAGTGGGCGCCGAGCACGACGCGCAGGCCTGGAGCAGCATCTTCCGCCAGCTGGTGGCTGGCGGCTGGGTGGATGTGGATGCCGCAGCCTACGGGGCGCTGAAGCTGAACCAGAGGAGCTGGGCGCTGATGAAGGGGCAGCAGAAGGTGATGCTGCGCGAGGATGCGGCCCCCAAGGCCCGGCGCGAGAAGGCCCCGCGCATGAGGGGCCAGGCGGCCGAGCTGGAGGGCGACGAGGCCCTGGCTTTTGAGGCCCTGCGCGAGCTTCGCAAGAGCCTGGCCCTGGACCAGGGCCTGCCGCCCTATGTCATCTTCCACGATGCCACGCTCAAGGCCATGGTGCGCGAGCGGCCGCGAAGCCTCCAGGCCCTGGGCCAGGTGAGCGGGGTGGGGCGCGTCAAGCTCGCGCGCTACGGCGCGGAATTCTTGGGCGAGCTGGCCCGCAGCCTGGGCTATGAGCTGCCGGGCTGAGTTTACGGCTTCCCAGCCCCTGGGCCTGCCCTTATAATCCCAGCATGCGAACCCTTGCCGACAAGATCAAAGGCCAGCTGCAGGCCTTGGGCGATTTCATCACCTTTGCCTGGCGCTGCACCTATGCCGGCCTGCGGCATCCCCTGCGCCCCATCGAGCTGGTGGAATTCATCGACACCCTTGGGGTGCAGAGCATCGCGGTCACCCTCTTCGCCGGCTTCTTCGCCGGGCTCTCCATCACCCTGTTCCTGGAGGGCGAGCTCGATTCCTATGGCGCCAAGATGACCCTGGGCCGCGTCATCGGCACCACCGCCATCCGCGAGCTGGGCCCGCTGGTGGTGGCGCTGATGCTCACCGGCCGGGTGGGCGCGGCCATCGCCGCCGAGCTGGGCAGCATGAAGGTGGGCAACCAGGTGGACGCCATCATCGCCCTGGGGCAGGACCCGGAGCGCAAGCTGGCCGCGCCCCGCATCTGGGCGCTGGCCCTGCTCTCGCCCCTGCTCTCCGTGCTCACCATCCTGGCCACCCTAGTGGGCGGCTGGGTGGTCAGCACCTCGGGCGCGGGCATGTACTGGTACCAGGCCCAGATGAGCATGTACTTCCGCCACATCTCCAGCGGCCTCTTGAAGCCCATCATCTTCGGCTGGCTCATCGGCACCATCGCCTGCTACTACGGGCTGAAGGTGGAGGGCGGGGTGCGCGGGGTGGGCGAGGCGGTGAGCAAGAGCGTGGTCTTGAGCATCGTGCTCATCTTCGTGGGCAACGCGCTCATGGGCTTCTTGCTGCTGCTCTGGACCGGGTGGTAGCGCCATGAGCCAGGGGCCCCTGATGATAAGGTTTGAAGGCGTGTCCTTCAGCTACGGCAGCCTCAAGGTGCTGGACAAGGTCAGCCTGGAGGTGGGCCCCTGCGAGACCCTGGTGGTGCTGGGCGGCTCGGGCTCGGGCAAGAGCACGCTGCTTCGGCTGCTGCTGGGCCTCATCGAGCCGGACGAGGGCCGCATCTTCGTGGGCGGCGAGGACATCACCCTGGCCAGCGCCGAGCGCCTGGTGGAGCTGCGCAAGAAGATGGGCATGGTCTTTCAGGAAGGCGCGCTCTTTGACTCGCTCACCGTGGGCGAGAACGTGGGCTACTTCTTCATCGAGCACGGCATGCGGGGCCGCAGGCACAAGGCGGGGCTGGAGGGGCTGGTGCGCGAGATGCTGGCCATGGTGGGCCTGGAGAGCACCATCGACCAGATGCCCAGCTCGCTCTCCGGCGGCATGCGACGCCGCATCGCGGTGGCCCGCAGCCTCATCTACCAGCCCGAGATCATGCTCTACGACGAGCCTACCACCGGCCTGGACCCGGCCACCTGCGAGAACCTCTGCCAGCTCATCAACCAGGTGAAGGCGCTGCGCAAGGTCGCGGGCATCTTGGTGACCCACAACCTGGATGATGCCTGGGCCGTGGGCGACCGCTTTCTGCTGCTGCGCCAGGGCCGCGCCCTTTGGCAGGGGCCGGCCGAAGAGCTCAAGGCCATGCCCGCAGAGACCCTTCCCCGCTTCTTCCGGGGCGATGAGATCCCCGGCTTCCCCGCCGCGGGCGCTCCCAGCTCGGTGAGACCATGAAACGCAGCCTCAAGCTGGCCAGCAGCAACCTGAGGGTGGGCATCTTCGTCGCCACCACCCTCGCCGCCATCCTGGCCGTCATCCTCTTCCCCATCCGCGGCATCAGCCCCTTCAACAGCCGCATCGACCTGGCGGGCTACTTCAATGACGCCGGCGGCCTCAAGCGCAACTCCCCGGTCTACCTCTCCGGCATGGAGGTGGGCAAGGTGAGCCATGTGGACTTCACCGAGCCCGGCTCGCCCTGGCGCATCCGCGTGGACATCACCGTGGAGCGCAAGGTGGCCCACCTGCTGCGCCAGGACACGCAGATGAAGATCGTGGGCAAGGGCCTGCTGGGCGACATGTTCGTGGAGCTGACCCCGGGCAGCCCGGACCAGCCCATGCTGGCCAGCGGCCAGACCCTGCAGACCCAGGAGCCCACCGACATGATGGCCCAGCTGGCGCCGCTCAAGGACAAGCTGGAGGGCGTGCTGAGCCAGGCCGAGTCGCTGCTGGTGCGGGCCCAGTCCAGCAGCAGCAGCGTGGGCAGCCTCTTCACCGAGCGCGTGCTCTACGAGCAGCTGGTGGCCATGGTCAAGGAGATCCAGGGCGCGGCCGCCAACCTGAACGCCATCTCGCGCGACATCGACGCCAAGATCTTGGACAAGAACACCAAGCAGGGCATCGACGCCACGGTGGCCTCGGCCAAGCGCATCGCCGAGAACATGGACAAGTACACCGAAAAGATCGACAACATCCGCTGGTACATGGATTTCGCGGGCAACAAGTACGAGGCCAACCAGTATGAGACCACGGCCCACCTGCGCATCGTGCCCAACCCGGACCGCTACTACATGTTCGGCCTGAGCTACTTCAACACCACCTCCACCGCGGGCGCCGGCTCCGGCTCCGGCGACATCCCGCCCTACACCGGCACCACCAACCTCACCTACGATGCCGCGCTGGGCTTCCGGGTGCTCTCCAGCCCGCTCTTCTTCTGGGGCGGCGCCAAGCGCAGCTACTTTGCCACCGGATTGGACCTGCGGCTCTTCGACGAGAGCCTGGGCATCTCATCGGATGTCTACCAGTTCGGCCGCGACACGGCCCAGCTGGACCTGGCCGGGCGCTGGCGCTTCTTCAACGTGTTCAGCATCACGGGCGGCGCGGACGATGTGCTGCTTACGCCCCACTACCACGCCGGCCTGATGTTCACTTACGATGACCAGGACCTCACCAGCATCTTGATCAAGATCAAGACCGGGCTCTGACCAGCGAGCTTTGGACAAAAAAAGGCGGCCCGCTTGGGCCGCCTTTTTTTGTCCCCTGCTCTTGCCAGCCTAGGCCGCGTCCTGCACCAGCTGGCCCTGGGCCAGCTCGCGGTAGATGCCGCCCTGGGCCATCAGCTGGGCATGGGTCCCCTGCTGCACCACCTTGCCCTTGTCCAGCACCAGGATCAAATCCGCGCCCACCACGGTGCTCAGGCGGTGCGCGATCACCAGGGTGGTGCGCCCCTGCTTCAGGTTGCGCAGGGCCTGGGCCACGGCCTGCTCGCTCACCGCGTCCAGCGCGCTGGTGGCCTCATCCAAGATCAGCAGGCGCGGGTCGCGAAGCAAAGCGCGGGCGATGGCGATGCGCTGGCGCTGGCCGCCGGAGAGCCGCACGCCCAAATCGCCCACTTGGGCATCCAGGCCCTGGGGCAGCTCGCGGATGAAATCCTCGGCCTGGGCCAGCCGTGCCGCCTGCCACACCGCCGCGTCATCGGCATCCAGCGCGCCATAGCGGATGTTCTCGCGCACCGTGCCTGAGAGCACCAGCCCGGCCTGCGGCACCACCGCGGTCTGGCGCCGCAGGCTGGCGCTGGCGTGGGCCTCCAGGGGCAGCCCATCCAGCAGGATCTCGCCGGCCTGCGGCCGGTAGAAGCCGATCAGGAGGCTGGCCAGCGTGCTCTTGCCGCCGCCTGAGCGGCCCACCAGGGCCACGGTCTGCCCGGGCTCCACCGTGAAGCTGACATCGCTCAAGGCCTGCGCACCGCCGGCATAGGCGAAGCTGACCCCCCTCACCTGCAGCCGGCCCGCAATGGGCCGCTGCTGCCCGCCCGGCCGCGCGGGCTCGGTCTCCTCGTGGTCCAGGATGGCCCACACGCTGTCCAGCGCCGAGCGCCCCATGAAGTACTGGTCCATGCTGTTGACGATGTTGCGCACCGGTGTGAAGAGCAGGCCCAAGAGCCCCAGGTAAGCCACCAGGTCGCCGGGGCTCATGGCGCCGGCCAGCACCTGCCAGCCGCCCACCACCAGCACCAGGGCCTGGGCCAGGCCCATCAGCAGCTCCATCAGGCCCTGGTACAGCCCCACCATGGTGATCCAGCGCACCCCGTGCTCAGAGAGCCCATCCGCAGCGGCCTCAGCCCGCCGCTGCTCGTAGGCCTCGTTGCCATAGGCCCGCACCAGGCGCATGCTCTCCAAGAGCCCCTGCACCCGCGAAGAATAGCCCTCGTAATAGTCCTTCCAAGCCTGCTGGCGCTCCTGCACCCGGCCCTTGAGCGCGCCATTCACCGCCGCCACCAGGGGCACCATGGCCAGCACCATCAGGGTCAGCTTCCAGTCCAAGTGCGCCATCAGCGCCAGCGTGAAGGCCGCGGTGAGTCCGGACACCGCCAGCCCGGTGAGCAGGAAGTTGCTCATCACATCGATGCGCTCGGTGTTCAGGATGACGCTGGCGTGCAGGCGGCCCAGGTCCTCGCGGTCAAAGAAGCTGATGGCCATGCGCTGCAGCTTCTCCACCACATCGGCCCTCAGCCGGGCGATGACCTTCTTGGTGCTGCTCAAGTTGATCCAGCGGCTGGCCAGGCTGAGCCCCAGCCAGGCCGCGAAGAGAGCGACGATGATGAGCCCATCCCGCTCCAAGCCGGCCTGGTCATGCTGGGGCAGGCGCGTGTCAATGGCCCGGCCTATGATCCAGGGCACGGGCACCAGGGCCAGGCTCTGCAGCAGCGCGCACAGGTTGCCCAGCGCCACCTTGGCAGCCAGCGGCTTGTACATCCGCAGATAGTTGAGCAAGTTCTGGTTGGAGCGCGAGGGCTTCATGGCTTCAGTCGTTTGAATGAGAGGGCAGAGAAAATCACGGCAGGGGCCAGAGCTGTCGGCCATGCTTCAAAGCCCGGTAGGAGCGCATGCCCAGCACCTGGCTCTCTTTGGTGAACTCCTCGGCCGTGCAGACGCTCAGGCTCACCGCGCCGGCCATCAGTATCTCCAGCTCGCCCACCATGCGGCGCAGGCTCTCGCGCCGGCAGGGCTGGGCGCTGACCACCACCACGTCAAAGGCCCGCAGCGCATCCGGGTCCTCATTGGGCTGGTCGAGCACAAAGACGGCCTGCGCCTGCAGCCTCTGCACCAGGCGCTCGACCAGCGCGGTCTCTTGGGGGTCTTGCTCAGCCATGCTGGGCCCTCACTTCTTCGGCATCACCACGCGGATGTGCACCTCTTCCAGCTGCTTCTCGGTCACCTCGCTGGGCGCCTGCATCAGCAGGTCCTGGGCCGCGGCGTTCATGGGGAAGGCGATGACCTCGCGGATGCTGGGCTCCTGCGCCAAGAGCATCACCATGCGGTCCACGCCCGGGGCGATGCCGCCGTGGGGCGGGGCGCCGAACTTGAAGGCCTTGATCATGCCGCCGAACTTGCGGTCCACCACCTCGGGCCCGTAGCCCGCGATCTCAAAGGCCTTGTACATCACCTCGGGCAGGTGGTTGCGGATGGCGCCGGAGGAGAGCTCCACCCCATTGACCACGATGTCGTACTGATAGGCCAGGATCTCCAGGGGATGGCGGTTCTTGAGCGCCTCCATGCCGCCCTGGGGCATGCTGAAGGGGTTGTGGCTGAAGACGACCTTGCCGGTCTCCGGGTCCTGCTCGTACATGGGGAAGTCCACGATCCAGCAGAACTTGAACTCGCCGGGCTTGACCAGGCCCAGGTCCTGGCCCAGGCGCGTGCGCAGGGCATTGGCCCAGGCCGCCACCTGGCCCGCCTCGCCGACCAGGAAGAAGGTGACGCCGCTGGCCACATCCACGCCGGGCAGGGCCTTGAACTCGGCCTGCAGCCCGGGGTCCATGAACTTGAGCAGCGGGCCCTTGGCCTCGCCGTCCTTGTAGCTGATGTAGCCCAGGCCCGGCGCGCCCTGCTTCTTCATGAAATCGTCCAGATCCTGGAAGAACTTGCGGCTCTGGCCGGCCGCGCCGGGCACGGGCAGCACGCGGGCGACGCCGCCGGCCTTGATGGCCTCCTGGAAGGGCGCCAGGCTCATGCGCTTGACCAGGGCCGTTCCCTCCTGGAACTGCAGGGGGTTGCGCAGGTCCGGCTTGTCGCTGCCGTACTTGAGCATGGCCTCGCGGTAGGGGATGCGCGGGAAGGGCGCGGGCGTGGCCTTCCATTCGCTGAACTCGGCGAAGAGCGGCGGCAGCAGGGCCTCCAGGGCGGCGAAGATGTCCTCCTGGGTGATGAAGCTCATCTCGATGTCCAGCTGGTAGAACTCGCCGGGGCTGCGGTCGGCGCGCGCGTCCTCATCGCGGAAGCAGGGCGCGATCTGGAAGTAGCGGTCAAAGCCCGAGACCATCAGCAGCTGCTTGAACTGCTGGGGCGCCTGGGGCAGGGCGTAGAACTGGCCGGGGTGCACGCGGCTGGGCACGATGTAGTCGCGGGCGCCCTCGGGGCTACTGCTGGTGAGGATGGGGGTCTGGAACTCGCCGAAGCCCATGTCGGTCATGCGGCGGCGGATGGAGCTGATGATGCGGCTGCGCAGCATGATGTTGCTGTGGATGCGCTCGCGCCGCAGGTCCAAGAAGCGGTAGGTCAGGCGCGGGGACTCGCCGGTGCCGTCCTCCTCGCAGACCTGGAAGGGCAGCACCTCAGCCGAGGACTGCACCACGAACTCCTTGGCCACCACCTCGATGGCGCCGGTGGGCATCTTGGCGTTGACGGTCTCGGCAGAGCGGGCCACCACCTCTCCGGTGATGGTGATCACCGATTCGGGCCGCACATGGGTGGCCAGGTCAAAGAAGCTGGCCTCGGGCTGGATGACCACCTGGGTCAGGCCGTAATGGTCGCGCAGGTCGATGAAGAGCAGCTGGCCGTGGTCGCGCTTGCGGTTGACCCAGCCGGAGAGGCGGACGGCCTGCCCGACATTCTCTTGGCGCAGCTGGCTGCAATTGTGCGTTCTGTAGGCGTGCAATCAAGGCTCCTGATGAGGGCTGATCCGTTTGGGGATGGGCTTTTTGTGATGCTTGGCAGGGCTATGGCGGG
This sequence comes from uncultured bacterium, assembly GCA_964463435.1. Classification (GTDB taxonomy): domain Bacteria; phylum Oederibacteriota; class JAJYGY01; order JAJYGY01; family JAJYGY01; genus CAYXCT01. The sequence goes on from CAYXCT010000024.1 coordinate 12,814, forward strand.
CTTGATGCTCTTCCAGCCGCTTCAGCCGCCGGGCCTGGTCGATGAGGAACGCCTTCTTTCCGGTGAGCTGCCCCAAGAGATAGCCGCGCAGCCAGCCCACGCCCTTGGCCCAGGCGCCGTAGCTGAAGAAGCTGCCCAGGGCCAGGCCGGCCCAAAAGGCGCCACGGCACCAGGCCAGGCTGGCGCATTGGGCCGCCAGCAGCTGGCGGCCCGCCTGGCCCAACGCCAGCCCCAGCAGCAGCGCGCCCAGGCCTGAGAGCACCAGGCCCACATCATGGTCGCTGAGCAGCCAGGCCGCGGCCTGCATGCGCCGGCGCTGGCCAAAGGGGATGGCCGCGGCCTCCTCCTCAAAGGCTTCCATGGCCGCGCGCCATTCGTCCCGCTCATCATGCTTGGCGCGGGAGGCATGCGTGCCGGCCTTGCGCCGCGCGCTCAAGGCCTCGGCTTGCATGGCCCCGCAATACTCGCAAGCCAGCGCATCGCTCGGGATGTAATGGTGACAGGACAGGCACTGCACCCGCCCCTCCACCTCCAATGCTGGCTTTGCTGCCATGCGCCCCTCTGCTCCCGCTCCTTGCCGGCCCTATTGCCGGCTAATCCCAGCCGAGATAGATCCCGATGGCCATCACCGCGAAGGCGCCGATGATGAGCGCCGGCGCCACGGTGATGCTGCCCAGGCCCAGGCAGGCGTAGCCGGCGATGAGGGCCGCGATGCCGCCCAGCACGGTGTAGAGCCCGGCGCGCTTGCGGGGCTTGGCCCCGGCCTTGTTGTTGGCAGTCTCTGCCATGTCGGCTCCAAAGAGAGTGTCAGGCCTGGCGGCGGATGATGTCCAAGCCGCCCATGTAGGGCCGCAGGGCCTCGGGCACCGCCACGCTGCCGTCAGCCTGCTGGTAGTTCTCGAGGATGGCGGGCAGCACCCGGCTGGTGGCCAGGCCGCTGCCGTTCAGGGTGTGCACCAGGGCCTTCTTGCCGTCCTTGGCCTTGTACTTGATGCTGGCGCGCCGGGCCTGGAAGTCGCCGAAGTTGCTGCAGGAGGAGCATTCCCACCACTGCTTCTCCTGGCCGGCGCAGAAGACCTCCAGGTCATAGCATTTGGCCGCGCCAAAGCCCTGGTCGCCGGCACACAGCAGCATGGTGCGGTAGGGTAGGCCCAGGGCCTCCAAGATGCCCTCGGCATCCTTGACCAGCTTCTGATGCTCAGATTCGCTGGTCTCAGGCGTGGTGAACTTGACCAGCTCCACCTTGTTGAACTGGTGCTGGCGCACCATGCCCTTGATGTCCTTGCCATAGGCGCCCGCTTCGGCGCGGAAGCAGGGCGTGTAGGCGCAGTACTTGAGCGGAAGCTTAGCCTCGTCCAGGGTCTCGGCGCGGTGCAGGTTGGTCAGCGGCACCTCGGCCGTGGGGATCAGGTAATAGCCCTCGCGCAGGCGGAAGAGGTCCTCCTCGAACTTGGGCAGCTGGCCCGTGCCGAAGAGGCTCTGCTCATTGACCATCAGGGGCGTCCAATGCTCCAGGTAGCCGTTCTTCTCGGTCTGGGTGTTGAGCATGAACTGGATGAGAGCCCGCTCCAGCCGCGCGCCCGCGCCGCGATAGACCGTGAAGCGCGCGCCGGTCAGCTTGGCGGCCCGCTCAAAGTCGAGGATGCCCAGGGCCTCGCCCAGCTCCCAGTGCGGCTTGGGCTTGAAGCCGAGCTTGGGGATCTCGCCCCAGCTGCGCACTTGCACATTCTGCTCGGCGCTCAGGCCATCGGGCACGTCCGCGGCCGGCAGGTTGGGCGTGCGCTGCAGCACGGCCAGCATCTGCTCGTCAAAGCTCTTGGCCTGGGCCTCGGCCGCGCTGATGCGCTCGCCCAGGGCCCGCACCTGCTCCATCAGCGCGCCGGCATCCTGCTTGGCCTTCTTGAGCGCGCCGATCTGCTCGCTGAGCTTGTTCTTCTCGGCCTTGGCGGACTCAGCCTCGGTGATGAACCTGCGGCGGCTCTCTTCAATGGCCCTGAAGCCGGCCACGTCAAAGTCCAGGCCGCGGCGCTTCAAGCCCGCGGCCACGGCATCCAGGTTCTCCCGCACAAATCTCAGTTCCAGCATGATTCTCCTGACCCTTAGATGTCCAGGTTGCGCACTTCGGGCGCATGCTCCTGGATGAAGATGCGGCGCGGCTCCACCTGGTCGCCCATCAGCACGCTGAAGATCTGGTCCGCCTCCACGGCGTCCTCCAGCTTCACCTGCAGCAGGGTGCGCCGGGCGGGGTCCATGGTGGTCTCCCAGAGCTGGCTGGGGTTCATCTCGCCCAGGCCCTTGTAGCGCTGGATGTTCATGCCCTCCTTGCCCAGCGCCTTCACCTTGTCCACCACCTCGCGGATGCTGTAGAGCTCAAAGGGCTTCTTCTCTGTCTCCAGGCGGAAGAGCGGCTTCTGCTTGACCGGGGCGCCCTTGTTCTCGTCCTCGTCCTGCAGGCAGTCATCCATGGAGAAGCCCTTCTTCTCCAGGCGCTTGAGCACCTCCTCCACATCGCGCAGCTCGCCCATGGCGGCCAGCTCGACCACCTCGGGCTCATCGGTCTCGGGGGGCGGATTCTTCACCAGCTCGCCGAAGAGGTCGTCGTCCTCCCGCTTCTCCTTCTTGAACTGGGTGCGGGTCTTCTTGACCTTGGCCACCACGCTCTCCAGCTCCTGGTCGCTGTAGGCGTAGAGCACGCCGCCAGAGGTGGGAACCTCGTAGAGCGGCATCTTCTTGCCGTCCTTGCGCCTCAGCTCCAGGAAGGTGCGCAGGTCCATGGCCCGGTTGAGCCGGCTGGCCAGCGCCTCGATGGCGGTCAGGTCGTCCACCAGCTCGCGGAAGACCTGGCCGCTGTAGCTGGCGCCGTCCTTGCCCTTGTTGATCCGCACCAGGCGCGCGCCATCGGTGCCCTGGTCGAAGAGGTTCTTGTCCATGTCGCGCTCGGCCTGCACATAGACCTCTTTCTTGCCGCGCTTCACCTTGAAGAGCGGGGGCTGGGCGATGTAGACGTAGCCCTTCTCCAGCAGGGGCTTCATGTGGCGGTAGAAGAAGGTGAGAAGCAGGGTGCGGATGTGGGCCCCGTCCACGTCGGCATCGGTCATGATGACGATCTTGTGGTAGCGGGCCTTGTCCAGGTTGAACTCGCTCTCGCCGATGCCGGTGCCCATGGCCGTGATCATGCTGCGGATCTCCTCATTGGAGAGCAGCTTGTCGATGCGCGCCTTCTCCACGTTCAGGATCTTGCCCTTGAGCGGCAAGATGGCCTGGAAGCGCCGGTCGCGGCCCTGCTTGGCACTGCCGCCGGCCGAGTCGCCCTCCACCAGGTACAGCTCGCACATGGCGGCGTCGCTCTCGCTGCAGTCGGCCAGCTTGCCGGGCAGGCTCAGGCCCTCCAGGGCCCCCTTGCGCCGGGTCAGCTCCCTGGCCTTGCGCGCGGCCTCGCGGGCCTCGGCGGCGGTGACCGCCTTGTCGATGATCTTGCGGGCGAGCGGGGCGTTCTCCTCAAAGAAGCCGCACAGGTGGTCATAGACCACGCTCTGCACAATGTCCTTCACCTCGGGGTTCACCAGCTTGCCCTTGGTCTGGCTGTCGAACTGCGGGTCGGGCACCTTGCAGCTGACCACCGCGATGAGCCCCTCGCGCACGTCATCGCTCTCCAGGCTCATCTTCTCGCTCTTGATCATGCCCGAGCCGCGGGCGAACTTGTTGGCGGCGCGGGTGAGCGCGCTCTTGAAGCCCACCAGGTGGCTGCCGCCGTCGGTGGTGTTGATGTTGTTGACGAAGGTGAAGATGTTCTCGGCGTAGCCGTCGTTGTACTGCATGGC
>CAYXCT010000025.1:0-16332 GCA_964463435.1 uncultured bacterium
GGACCCCTTTTATGCGCTGCAGCGGCATTTTGAGCAGGCACGGGATGAGAAGGCCGTGGCGGCCCTGGCTCAGCTGGCGCCCACGCCAGCCCCGGTGCCCACATCGGTCCCGGCTGCGATGCCTGCCGCAGCCCTTGCCCGCCCGCAAGGGCCTGCGCGTGCGCCCCAAGAGCCAGCTAGCCAGAGCGAGCCCAGCGGCCAAGCAAGCGCCCAGCCCGCGCCTGTGGCGCCGGCGCCAGAGCCAGAGCAAGCCCAACCCGTGGCGCAGGCTCAGGCCACGCTGGCGCCAACTGAAGCGCCTGCGAAGCCTGCTGCCAGCGCAGCCGATAAGATCCAGAGCGTCAACAACGCGGTGGATGCGGCAAGGAAGATATCCAGCTTGTTCCATTGAGCTCGTGCCATCCAAAAGGAGCAAACGCCGAAGCGCCGGGTTTGCTCCTTTTTTTTGACGGGCTTGACACGGCTTTAAAATATGGTATAACAGTTATACTTAAGGGTGGGCATGCGTTTTTTTTATGATTCGCACAAGAGCAAGCGCTTAAGGTTAAACCCGGCGCGGGGCATAGGATTCGAGGAAGCCAGGGATATATGGCTGCGGCCCTATTACCTGGATCAGCGCTCTGAGATGCCAGAGCAATGGCGTGCCATCGGATGGGTTGGGGACCGTTTATTCACTGTAATTTATGAAGAGCGCAAGGATGACCTTGGCGATTATGTCCACCTTGTCACCTTGTGGCGCTCCACCAAGGAAGAGAGAGCTCTCTATGAAAAGCATTCCTAAGCCTTATGCCCCCACCGCCGAGCAGATAGCCCTGCAAGCCGACAAGGGCAGGGACGTGTCGCGCCATTTCACAAACAAAGGCCGCATGATGCCGGCCATCCAGCGGGTGAATGTTGACTTCACCGAGACCATGCTGAGCGAGCTGGATGACCTGGTGCGCGAGCTGAATGTCAGCCGGCAGGCGGTCATCAAGCTCTTCTTGCGCCAGGCCTTGGACCAGCATCACTTGGCCCAAGAAAAGCGGCATGTCGGCGCTGGCTTGGGCCTGTTGGTGTCTGAGAAGCGCTAAAGTCATCGCCTTCGCCTTGCCAAAAGGTGATCAAGCGGGTAGCATTGGGGCAAATCAAGAGGGCCGGGGAACCGGCCCTCTTCTTTTCGGAGCCCCCATGCCCTTGGACATCCTGCATCTGACCGTGTTCTGCGGCAGCAGCAACGGCTTGCCGGCCCACATGGCCCTGGCCCAAGAGCTGGGCCGCCAGCTGGCCGAAGCCCGCATCACCCTCATCTATGGCGGCGGCCGGCGCGGCATGATGGGCGCGCTGGCGGATGCGGCGCTGGCCGAGGGCGGCAAGGTGGTGGGCATCATCCCCCAGGCGCTCAAGGACATGGAGCTGGCCCATGACGGCCTCAACATGCTGCATGTGGTGGATGACCTGGGCCGGCGCAAGGACATGATGGTCTTCATGGCCGATGCCATCTTGGCCCTGCCGGGCGGCTTGGGCACCCTGGACGAGGTGTCTGAGGTGCTGGCCCTGCGGCAACTGGGCCTGTGCGACAAGCCTCTCTGCTTGATCGATCACGCGGGCTTTTGGCAGCCCTTGCTGGACCAGGTGAAGCAGATGCAGGCTTCGGGCTTCATCCATCATGAAGAAACCGCCTTTCCCATGATGGCGGAGAGCGTGGGCCAGGCTTTGGGCATGCTGAGGCGCTGAGCACCCTTGCGACCATAAAAAGAAAAGCCCCGCCGGCCTGGCGGGGCTTTTCTTTTTATGGGGCCATCAGCGCCTGCGCCGGCTCGCCGGCGGCTCGGGCTCTTCGCCGCTGGCCGGCTCATCCGCCTCCCAGGGCATGGGCGGCTTGTGGCCGAAGCGGGCCTGGTAGCGGGCCTCCCAGCGGGCGTGCTTGTGGGCATGGGCCATCTGGGCCCAGCGCATCCAATGGTCGGGGCTCATCATGCGGCCGGCGATGCGGCTGGGCATGACGATGCCGAAGAAGGCCGCCACCAGGCTGACCAGGGCGCCTGAGGAGGCGCCGATGATGGCGATGGTGATCTGGGCCGCGGTGCCCAGGCTCTGGCCATAGGCCAGGGCGATGTAAGGGACGCCTAAGGCGATGAGCACGCCGCCCATCACGCCGAAAGCGCCGATGGAGTTGCCGCTGCCGAAGCAGATGCCACCCTGCTCTTCAGCGCTTTTTTCGTCTTGGTTTGGCATTTTTCTCCTCCTTGGGGTTGGGCTCTTGGCTCTTGGGCAGCATCTGGCGCAGGGAATGAAGGGCGTATCGGCAGCGGGAGCCGACGGTGTTGATGGAGAGGGAGAGCGCTTCCGCGGTCTCGGCAAAGGTGAGCCCGCCATAGAAGCGCAGGCGGATCACGGCCTGCTGGGCTGCGGGCAGCTCAGCGAGCGCTGCTTCCAGCTCCCAGGCCGAGAGAGCCAGCTCGGGCGGCGAGGGGCTGGCCGGCTCGGGCAGGCCGCGCAGGGCCAGGGCCTCGGCCTCCAGCGGCACCCAGTCCCTCCAGCGGGAGCGGCGCTTGAGCGCATTCACCCACACCGCGCGGCGGGCATAGGCCGCGGGGTCTTCGACCCCGCCCTGCTCCAGGCGCCGCCAAAGGGCCAGGGCCGTGTCTTGCACCACGTCCTCAGCCTCGGAGCGGTCCTTGACGATGCTCTGCGCCATGCGCAAAAGGCCTGGCCGCTGCTGCTCGAGCCAGCCGGTGAACCAAGATTGTTGTTGGGTTTGCGCCATCCTCTCCCCTCAGTGGAGAGATCCCAGTGTGCCCTGTTTTTGTCCGCCCTGACAATAATGTAGGGCAAGGACAGTTTTGTCTGCCAAAAAGTGTTGGCCTAGCCGTGTTGCCCGCATTTTTGCCTGTTTTGCAAAGGCCAGAGCCTTTGGCATAGTGCTTGCTCTTATGTTGCCTGAGTCTTCTTACACTTCAAAGGAGAGAGTCATGGCAGACAAACCCAGCACCCCCCAGGTCAAGGCCACGTTAGGCTTGGTAGGGGCCAGCATGAACGCCATGGCGCTGATCGCGCCTGGCGCGTTCCTCTGGATCACTTACCAGCTGCAAGCGGCGGCCACCTCGCCCAGCGGCGCCTCGGTGGCCAATGACATCTGGTTCGGCATCGTGGTCGCCTTGGGCATCGCGTTCCTCACCGCCCTGTCCTATGCGGAGCTGGCCCGCATCTACCCTGAGGCCGGCTTCGCCAGCTGCGCCTACTTCGCCGAGAAGGCCTTCTTGGATGACGCGGGCAAGAAGCGCTCCAGCGGCCCCACGGAGCTGGCCCGCATCGCCAAGCTGGTGACCGGCTGGGCGGCGCACCTCTTCTACTGGGTCTACCCTGGCGTGATGGTGGCCATGATGGCCGAGCTGATCGGCTACGGCTACAACGCCATCACCGGCAACACGATGTCCAATGTTGAGCTGGTGGTGGTGGGCACGGTCTTCGCCTTTGTGGTGGGCTATGTGGCCTATCGGGGCGTGAACGGCTCCACCCTCACCGCCATCTGGATCAACGTCATCCAGTGGATCAGCCTGGCGCTGTTCAGCGGCCTGGCCATCTGGTACCGCTGGTCTGACCCGGCTTCGGCCTCCACGCTGCCCAGCGGCGTGGCCGGCGCCATCACCCACAACCAGTGGGCCTTCAGCAGCGCCTGGGACGTGATCAGGCCGCACAGCCTCAACGGCGTGCTCATCCAGTCCACCCTGGCCATCCTGATCCTGGTCGGCTTTGAGAGCGCCACGGCCCTCTCGGCCGAGACCAAGGAGCCGGAGAAGAACATCCCCAAGGCCATCCTGCTGGCGCTCTTTGTGCAGGGCGTGCTGGCTTACCTGCTGGAGTACTTCGCCACCGGCTATGCCATCAGCGACCACCTGGTCAATGTCTCGGTCGCCGCGGCCCCGGCTGCGGCCGCGGTCACCGGCACGGCCACGGCCGCTGTCAGCGCCATTCCCGCCTCGGTCACCACGGTGGCCATGGCCATGGCCGCCGCCGGCGCCTCCAGCGCCCCCATCGGCGACTTGAGCCAGCTCTTCGGCGGCACCCTGCTGCACGGCATCGGCTTCGGCCTGATGATCACCATCGCCATCACCGTGGCCATCGCCATCTTCGGCACCACCTTGAGCTGCTTCAACACCGCGGTGCGGGTCACCAACGGCATGGCGGCTGACCGCGAGCTGCCCGACTTCCTGGGCTTCTTGCACGGCAAGTTCGCCACCCCGCACACGGCGCTGTGGACCCTGGTGGTCATCTCCTGCGTCATCGCCGCGGTGGGCGTGCAGTCGGTGGTGGGCCTCACCGGCATCACCCTGGCCAGCAACTTCGGCACCTTCGTGCTCTACGGCCTCACCTGCGTCTGGACCATCGTGGCCTTCAAGAAGCGCGCTGACTTCAGCTTCTTCAGGCACGGCTTGATCCCGGCGCTGGGCATCATCACCAACGTCATCATGCTGGTGGCCATCATCTACCTCTATGCCATCGGCAATGCCGACTCGGTGAATGAGGCCAAGATTTGCTTCTACATCGCCGGAGCCTGGGGCCTCATCAGCTTCCTCTACGTGGCCCTCACCAGCGTCAAGAAGACCTACAGCATGAAGATGATCACGGCCATCATCCGCCCTGAGAAGCTGGATGTGCTGGTGGATGTGCTCAAGGAGGAGGACCTGATCCTGGGCATGACCGTCACCAAGGTGAAGGGCTTCGGCCGCCAGAAGGGCCGCGTGGGCTCCACTGCCGCGGACAAGATCACCTTTGTCACCAAGCTGCGTGTCGAGATCGCGGTCAATGACTGGGATGTGCCTGGCGTGATGGACACCATGCGGGAGGTGCTCAACACGGGCGCGGCCGGCGATGGCAAGATCTTCGTGATGGACATGAAGGAAGCCATGCGTGTCCGCACCGGCGAGACCGGCGTCTATGCGGTCTGATTCCAAGGATCCAGGGAAGGGGGCGGCCCGCAAGGGCCGCCCCTCACCCAAACCCAAGCTGAAGGCCGGCAAGCCCCGCAAGAGCCTTCGAGGAGATGCCAAAATGAAGCGCGTAGAAGCCATCGTCAGGACAGGCAAGGTGAGCGATGTCACGGAGGCCCTTGAAGAGGTGGGCGTGCCGGGCATCATGATCAGCGAGATCGAGGGCCATGGCCGCCAGGGCGGCGTGGAGGACACGGTGCGCGGCAAGAAGTACAAGGTGGAGCTGCTCATCAAGGCCAAGATCGATGTCATCGTCAAGGACAGCGAGGTGGACAAGGTGGTGAACGCCATCCGCGAGGCGGCGGTCACCGGCAAGGTGGGCGATGGGAAGATCTTTGTCAGCCCGGTGGACAACGCCATCCGCATCCGCACCAATGACAAGGGAGAGAGCGCCCTATAAGGGGCGCAGGGCTCGGCCAATGGCGCATCAGCGGAGAGCCGCCCGGGTTGAACGGAGAGACAAAGGCCTGTCCCCCCCATGGGCGGGCCTTTGGCCTTCTCGGGCGCCCGCCGGCACATCCCCTATTCGATCCCTCTAGGAGGCATCATGAATTCCCCCCGCAAGCAAGTGGCGCTGAGCCTGGGCCAGTCACCGGCCATGAGCCAGCCTTACCTTGAGAAGCCTGCCCCGGCCATCTACGGGGAGCTGGTCTTCAATGACGCCGCCCAGAAGCAGTATCTCTCCAAGGATGTGTACAAGCGGCTGCGGGCCACCACCTTGCGCGGCGAGCCCCTGGATGTGTCCTTGGCGGAAGCGGTGGCCCAGGGCATGAAGGAGTGGGCCTTGGCCCATGGGGCCAGCCATTACACCCATTGGTTCGTCCCCATGACCGGGGTGACGGCGGAGAAGCACGACAGCTTCATCAACCCCACGGATGAGGGCGCGGCGCTGGTGGAGTTCGACGGCAAGACCCTGGTCAAGGGCGAGCCGGATGCCAGCTCCTTCCCCTCAGGCGGCCTGCGCGCCACGGCAGAGGCAAGGGGCTACACGGCCTGGGACCCCACTTCGCCGGCGTTTCTGCAGGTGGGCCCATCGGGGGCCACCCTGACCATCCCCACCGCCTTTGTGAGCTACACGGATGAGGCCCTGGACTTCAAGACCCCGCTCCTGCGCTCCATCGAGGCGCTCTCCGCCCAGGCGGTGCGGGTGCTGCGCCTCTTCGGCAACCAGTCGGTCAGCCGGGTCTTCACCACCCTGGGCCCAGAGACCGAGTATTTCCTCATCGACCGCAAGTACTATGAGATGCGCCCGGACCTCATCGCCTGCGGGCGCACCCTGTTCGGGGCCCCGCCCTACCGCGGCCAGGAGCTGGAGGACCATTATTTCGGCGCCATCAAAGAGCGCATCCTGGCCTTCATGCAGGAGCTAGATCGGGAGCTGTACCGGATGGGCATCCCGGCCAAGACCCGGCACAATGAGGTGGCCCCGGCCCAGTTCGAGCTGGCGCCCATGTTCGAGAAGAGCAGCATCTGCGCGGACCACAACATGCTGGTCATGGAGTCCATGCGCCGCATCGCCCTCCGCCACGGGCTGGCCTGCCTGCTGCACGAGAAGCCCTTCGCGGCCATCAACGGCAATGGCAAGCACAACAACTGGTCCATGTCCACCGATGCGGGCGAGAACCTGCTGGAGCCGGGCAAGACCCCGCATGCCAATGCGCAGTTCCTCACCTTTTTGGTCGCCACCATCGCCGCGGTGGACAAGTATGCCGAGCTGCTGCGCATCGGGGTCAGCGGCCCGGGCAATGACCACCGGCTGGGCGCCAATGAAGCCCCGCCGGCCATCATCAGCATCTTCCTGGGCGAGCAGCTGCAGGACATCGTGGAGCAGCTCGAGAAGGGCGGCGCCACCAGCAGCAAGTCCGGCGGCATCCTGCAGCTGGGGGTGAGCACCCTGCCGCCCCTGCCCAAGGACGCCACCGACCGCAACCGCACCTCGCCCTTCGCCTTCACCGGCAACAAGTTCGAGTTCCGGGCCGTGGGCGCCTCGCAGCCGGTCTATCTCCCCAACACCATCCTCAACACCGCGGTGGCGGAGTCCCTGGACCGCATCGCCAGCAAGCTGGAGAAGGCCGGCAGCGGCTTCGACAAGGCGCTGGCAGCGGTGCTGCAGGAGGAGCTGAAGGAGCACAAGCGGGTCATCTTCAACGGCAACAATTACGCCAAGGAATGGCACGCGGAGGCGGCCAAGCGCGGCCTGCCCAACCTGGCCAACACCGTGGAGGCCCTGGGAGCCATGGGCAAGCCGGAGTACAAGGAGCTCTTCGCCAAGTACAAGGTGCTCAACCACAAGGAGTTTGAGAGCCGGGAAGAGATCTTCTGGGAGCGCTATGTCAAGGTGGTGAACATCGAGGCCAGCGCCACCTTGGACATGGGCCGCAACCTCATCCTCCCCGCCGCCCTGGAATACCAGTCCCGTCTGCTGCAGTCGCTGGCCCTGGCCAAGCAGGCTGGGCTGCCGGGGGTGGCTTCGGGCCTGGCCGCCAAGGTGGGCGAGCTGGCGGGGCAGCTCTCTGAGGCCCTGGCAGGGCTGGAGAGCCTGCATGGCCAGGCGAATGCGGCGGAGGGCCTGCCGGCCATCGCCGCTGCCTTCAAGGGCAAGGTGCTGCCGGCCATGCTGGAGGTGCGCAAGGCGGCGGACGCCTTGGAGCCGCTGGTGAGCGACGAGCTCTGGCCGCTGCCCAAGTACCGGGAGATGCTCTTCCAATATTGAGGCGGGGAGCCCCCAAACAGAAAAGGCCCGCCATGCGGCGGGCCTTTTCTGTACCCTTATGCCAGCCTCAGTAGCTGGCCTTTTCCACCTTCACCTTGCCGCGGAAGACCCAGTAGATGTAGGCGCTGTAGCCCAGCACCAGGGGCATGCCGACGCAGGCGATGATGAGCATCACGGTCTGGCTCAGGGGGCTGCTGCTGGCATTGGCCACGGTCAGGCTGTTCTCCACCGGGATGGAGCGCACCATGTTGGGGAACATGCCGATGCCGAAGAGGCCCATCAGGCCCGCCACGGTCAGGCAGGAGGCCAGGAAGGCGCCAGCATCCTTCTGCCGCTGGTGCAGCCAGGGGGTGGCCAGCACGGCGGCCAGGGTGGCCAGCGGCACCAGCCAGAGGAGGGGGGCCACAGTGTAGCCCAGCACCATGTCCTTCTGCACCAGCAGGGTGCACAGGGTTACCACGGCATAGAGCAGGATGAAGAGCGCGTTGGCCCAGGTGGCGACCGGCCGCAGGCGGGCTTGCAGCGCGCCCTCGGTCTTCATCACCAGGTAGAGCGCGCCCTGCTGGGCGAAGAGCAGCACGGTGGCCAGGCCCACCAGCAGGGCGTAGGGGTTGAGCAGGGTGAAGAAGCTGCCAGCGTACTCATGGTCGGCGCCCAGGGGGATGCCGCGGGCGATGTTGCCCAGGGCCACGCCCACCAGCAGGGCGGCCACCAGGCTCCCGGCGTGGAAGGCCATATCCCAGGCCAGGCGCCACCAGCCGAATGCCTCCTTGCTGCGGAACTCCAGCGAGACGGCCCGCAGGATGAAGGCGGCCAGCACCAGGATGAGGGCCAGGTAGAAGCCCGAGAACACCGTGGCGTACACGTCGGGGAAGGCGGCGAAGAGGGCGCCGCCGCCGGTCAGCAGGTAGACCTCGTTGCCGTCCCACACCGGGCCGATGCTGTTCATGAAGATCCGGCGCTCCTCATCGGTGCGGGCGAAGAAATGCAAGATGCCCACGCCCAGGTCAAAGCCGTCCAGCACGGCGTAAAGGGTGAGCAAAAGGCCGACCAGCAGGAACTATGTGAGCTGCGGCGCCGTGGGGCCGGCCGCGGCGGATTGGGCCAGCGCTTGAGCTGTCTGGGTCAGGGGCATGCGAACCTCAAAGATGGGAGGATGGGCGGCTCAGGCCTTGGGCGCGGCGGGCTCGGGGCCGCGCAGGACCTTGCGCAGGCCGACATAGGCGAAAGAGGCGAAGAGCAGGATGTAGAGCAGGGTGAAGACCACCAGCGAGAAGAGCACGGACTCGGCCTGCACCGCCTTGCTCAGCGCATCTGAGGTGCGCAGCAGGTTGTAGACGATCCAAGGCTGGCGGCCCAGCTCAGCGGTGAACCAGCCGGCCTGGATGGCCGCCTGGGCCAGCAGGGGGCTGGCCATGAAGACCCACAGCGCGGGCTGGAAGGTCTCCAGCATGCCGCGCGACCACAGGAAGAGCCCCAGCAGGGTGATGGCGATGAGGGCCATGCCCAGGCCGACCATGAGGTGGTAGGTCTGGAACACGGCCTGCACGGGCGGCCGGTCGGCGGGCGCCACGCTCTTGAGGCCCTTGAAGGGCTGCTTGGGATTCAACGAGCAGAGGATGCCCACCCCGCCGGGGATGCCGATGGCAAAGGTGCGCTGGTTGGCCTCGTCCACCACGCCGCCCAAGTTGAGGTCCATGGGCTGCTGGTCCTCCCAGTGGCCCTCCATGGCCGCCAGCTTGATGGGCTGGGTCTTGGAGACCTGGATGGCGCTCAAGTGGCCGGTGCCCAGCTGCAGCAGGGCCGCGGCCGCCGCCACCAATAGCGCCACCTTGGCGGTCTTGCCGGCCAAGGCCACATGCTGGCGCTTGATGAGGTACCAGGCGCAGATGGCCAGGATGAGGGTGGAGCCCGCCAGCCATGAGGAGCTCAAGGTGTGCGAGAGCCGCTGCCCGGTGGAGGGGTTGAAGACCATGGCCCAGAAGTCGGTGATGCGGGCGCGGGCGGCCATGCCGGTTCCCTCGATGCGGTAGCCGGCCGGGGTCTGCATCCAGCTGTTGGCCACGATGATCCACAGCGCCGAGAGGTGGGCGCCTGCTGACACCAGCACCGCGGAGAGGAAGTGGACCTTGGGCCCCACGCGCTTGCGGCCAAAGAGCAGGATGCCCAGGAAGGAGGATTCGAGGAAGAAGGCGAAAACGCCCTCAGCGGCCAGGGGGCTGCCGAAGATGTCGCCCACATAGCGGGAGTAGGTGGCCCAGTTGGTGCCGAACTCGAACTCCATGACGATGCCGGTGGCCACGCCCACGGCAAAGGTCAGCGCGAAGATCTTGAGGAAGAAGTCGGCGGAGCGCTCATAAGCCTCATCCTTGGTCTTCAGGTAAAGGCCGTAGAGCGCGGCGATGACCACTGACATGCCGATGGACAAGGGCGGATAGATGAAGTGGAAGCCCACGGTGAGCCCGAATTGGATCCTGGAGAGCAGGAGAACGTCCATGGCACCTCGCAAAGGCTGGTGGATGAATGGGGCGCAAGATTATTGTCCCTGATTATATACGCAAACCTTGGCTTTGAGATCGGGGAATGAATTAGAGGAAGGGTTGGGCGTTGTTTCATGATCTAAAAAAGCCTTGCCCGCAAATTGCCGCAAGTTGTAGAATCAAGCCATTGAGCCCCTGTCCCAGGCCTTTGGACAGGGGCTTTGCTTTTCAATGCTGAGGAGCAGCACATGCTTAAAAGAATCAGGGACATGCTGATGGGGGAAGCCAAGAACCCCATGGACCGCGGCATCTTCCATCAGCTCTCCCTCATCGCCTTCCTGGCCTGGGTGGGCCTGGGCGCGGACGGCCTGTCCAGCTCGGCCTACGGCCCAGAGGAGGCTTTCAAGGCCCTGGGCGCCAACCATCACCTGGCCCTCTACCTGGCCATCGCCACCGGCCTGACGGTCTTCATCATCTCCGCCAGCTACATGCAGATCATCTCGCTCTTCCCGGGCGGCGGCGGCGGCTATGTGGTGGCCAGCAAGCTCTTGGGCCCAGGGGCGGGCCTGGTCTCGGGCAGCGCCTTGCTGGTGGACTATGTGCTCACCGTGGCCCTCTCCATCGCCTCGGGCGTGGACGCGGTCTTCAGCTTTTTGCCGCCAGAGTGGCAGGCCTACAAGCTGGCCGTGGAGACGGTGCTCATCGTGCTGCTCATCTGGCTCAACATGCGCGGCATCAAGGAGAGCATCCAGGTGCTGGTGCCCATCTTCATCGTCTTCGTCATCACCCACATCCTGCTCATCGGCGCCGGCCTCTTCAGCCACGGCGGCGAGCTGCCCGGGGTCATCCATGGGGCCGTGGACGAGACGCACCAGGTGGCCAAGGCCAGCGGGCTCTTCGGCCTGCTCTTCATCATGGTGCGGGCCTATTCCATGGGCGGCGGCACCTACACCGGCATCGAGGCGGTGGCCAACGGCATGTCGGTGCTGCGCGAGCCGCGCATCAAGACCGGCCGCAAGACCATGCTCTACATGGCCGGCTCGCTGGCCATCACCGCCGGCGGCATCCTCTTCTGCTACGTGCTCTTCAACATCCACCCCTCCAGCCCGGCAGAGGCCAGCATGACCTACAACGCCCTGCTCTGCGACAAGGTCTACGGCGCCTGGGGCTGGATGAGCAAGCCGGCCATCTACCTGACCCTGCTCTCCGAGGGCCTGCTGCTGCTGGTGGCCGCCCAGACCGGCTTCATCGACGGCCCCAACGTGCTCTCCAACATGGCCGTCGACTCCTGGCTGCCTCACCGCTTCGCCAACCTGAGCAACCGGCTTGTCCGCCTCAATGGCATCATGCTGATGGGCGCTGCGGCGCTGGCCGTGCTGTGGGGCTCCAAGGGCAGCGTGGACATGATGGTGGTGCTCTACTCCATCAACGTGTTCATCACCTTCAGCCTCTCCCAGCTCTCCATGTGCCTGCACTGGTACCAGGTGCGCGCCCAGCAGGGCGATTGGTGGCACCGCTTCGCCATCAACGGGGTGGGCTTCATGCTCACCGGCACCATCCTCATCGCCACCACCCTCATCAAGCTGGGCGAGGGCGGCTGGGTGACCATCGTGGTCACCGGCAGCCTGGTGGGGCTGTGCCTGTTCATCAGCCGCCACTATGACAGCGTGCGCCAGGCGCTCAAGCGGCTGGATGACATGCTCATCAACCTGCCCTTCCCCGAGACCCCGCCGGTGGAGAAGCCCTTGCTGCCCGAGGGCCCCACGGCGGTGATGCTGGTCAGCGGCTACAGCGGCCTGGGCATCCACAGCATCTTCAGCATGCGCAAGCTCTTCCGCAGCCAGGACTTCGCCAATGTCATCTTCATCTCCGTGGGCCGCATCGATTCCAGCAAGTTCAAGGGCGCCGAGGAGATCGAGAACCTCAAGCGCGCCACCGAGGAGGACCTCAAGCGCTACGTGACCCTGGCCCGCAGCATGGGCTATGCCTCCGACTACCGCTGCGTGCTGGGCATCGACGTGATCAGCGAGCTGGAGAAGCTCTGCGACCAGGTCTCGGCCGAGTTCGTGGAGCCCATCTTCTTCGCCGGCAAGCTCATCTTCGCCCGCGAGAACCTCTTCACCAAGGTGCTGCACAACCAGACCGCGCTTGAGATCCAGCGCCGCATCCTGTTCCGCGGCCACAACCTGGTGGTGGTGCCCATCCGGGTGCTCTAGCCGGGCAGGGGATCGAGCTCAAAAGGGCGGGGGCCCAAGCCAAGCCCCCGCCCTTTTTTGTGCCTGCTTGGCTTTTCAGCCCGCTTGGGCTATGGTTGAGGCGCGGCTAGCCATCCTCAACCTGCTAGGGAGGGAACCATGCCTGTGTTCACCATCCGCGAGGCTTTCAGCCTGGGCTGGGAGCGCGCCAAGCCCAATCTGGGCAATCTGGTGCTGGTGTTGGTGGTCTATGTGGCTGTGATCGTGGGGTTTGCATTGCTGAACATCCTGCTCGACAAGCCCATGCACATGCTCAGCCTGCTCCTTCAGCTCATCAACATCTTCATCATCGGCCCCATCATGGGCTTGGGATTCGTGCGCGCGGGCTTGAAGGCGTTCGACGGCCAGGCGCCATCGCCGGCGGACCTCTTCAACGAGGCCCAGCACCTCACCCGCTATTGGATGGCCGTGCTGACCAGCATCTTGCCCCTGGTGCTGGCCGCAGGCGTTGCGGGCGTCGCGGCGGTCGTGGCTGTGGCCCTGGCCAAGAAGGGCGACAGCGGCATGCTGGCGGTCGCGCTGATCTTGGGCTTGCTTTCCGCGGCTGTCATCGTGGCGGCCATTGCCCTCGCCTTTCGCGTCACTTTCTACGCCTATTTCATCTTGGACCGGGCCCTGGGCGGCTGGGCCTCGGTCAAGGCCAGCTGGCAGGCCACGCGCGGCCAGGTCTGGCATCTGCTCGGCTTCACCCTGGTGGTGGCGCTCTTCAATGTGCTGGGCGCCTGCGCCCTGCTGGTGGGCCTGTTCATCACCCTGCCCATCACCCTGGTGGCCTGGGCCTATGCCTATCGCAAGCTCGAGTCAGCATCCGCGGTGCGCCTGGCGCAGGGGAGCTAGGGCGTGCGCACCCAGCATCTCTATGCTGACAAGCCCGAGGACCTGGCCCGGGCTGCCGCCGTCTTGGATGCCGGGGGCCTGGTGGCCTTTGGCACCGAGACCGTGTACGGCCTGGGGGCAGATGCGTTCAATGCGCGGGCCGTGGCCAGGGTCTTTGAGGCCAAGGGCCGGCCCAGCTTTGACCCGCTGATCGTGCATCTGGCCGAGGCAAGCCAGCTTGCGCGCGTGGCAGAGGACCCTCAAGGCCTGGCGCGCGCGCTGGCCCAGCGCTTCTGGCCTGGCCCGCTCACCTTGGTCTTGCCCAAAAAGCCCAGCGTCCCGGACATCGTGTGCGCGGGCCTGGCCACGGTGGGGGTGCGCGTGCCCAAGAGCCCGGCGGCGCGGGCCCTGCTCGCCGCCTGCAAGAGCCCCATCGCCGCGCCCAGCGCCAACCTCTTTGGCCGGGTCAGCCCCACCACGGCCCAGCACGTGCTGGAGCAGCTGGATGGCCGCATCGACGCGGTGCTGGATGCCGGGCCCTGCGAGGTGGGCCTGGAATCGAGCATCTTGAGCCTGCTGGAGAGCCCACCCAGCCTGCTTCGGCCCGGGGCCGTCACCTTGGAGATGCTGGCCCAGGCGCTGGGCCAGGTGGTTTTGGCGGATGGGCCCCAGGCCAGGCCCCAGGCGCCGGGGCAATTGGCCCGCCATTACGCCACCCGCACTCCCTTGAGCCTGGTGGAGCCCGACCCGGGCTTTGCGCCGCCCCCGGGCCAGCGCGCCGGCCTGCTCTGCCTGGTGCCGCCCGCGGCCCCGCAGCGCTTCGAGGCCGTGGCCCTGCTGGCCGTGGATGGCGGCTTGGAGGAGGCGGCAGCCAGCCTCTTTGCCTGCCTGCGCAGCCTGGATGCCCTGGGCCTGGACCACATCTATGCCCAGTCCGTGCCTGAAAAGGGCCTGGGTTTGGCCATCATGAACCGCCTGAAGCGGGCCGCGGCTGGCTGAAGTTTCAGCATGCGGGCTTTTCAAGGAGACAGGGCTTTGAGCCCTGTCTTTTTTGTGATATAAAGTTGTTTTCGTCAGAGGCTGAAAAAACCTTGAAAGCTGGCGAACCTTCAGAAAGTCCTTTTGGAGCGCTGTCTTGTCCAAGCTGAATCCTATTGTGGTCCCTGAAGAAGCGGTCAAATGCGTGCAGATGCTGTCCGCGGACATGGTGGAAAAGGCCAATTCCGGGCATCCTGGCACCCCCATGGGCGCGGCTGAGATGGCGCTCACCCTGTGGGCCAATCACCTGCGCTTCGACCCGCAAGACCCCCACTGGCCCGGCCGCGACCGCTTCATCCTCTCCGCCGGCCATGCCAGCGCCCTGCTCTACAGCCTGCTGCACTGCTTCGGCTTTGACCTGAGCTTGGAAGACCTGCAGCGCTTCCGCCAGCTCTCCAGCAAGACCCCGGGCCATCCTGAGGTGGGCTATACAGACGGGGTGGAGGTGACCACCGGCCCCTTGGGCCAGGGCGTGGCCAATGCCGTGGGCTTTGCCCTGGGCCAGGCCATGCTCTCGGTTCGCGTGGCTTCGCCGGAGTTTGACCCTGCCAGCGGCCGCGTCTACGCCCTGGTGGGCGACGGCTGCATGATGGAGGGCATCAGCTACGAGGCTGCCTCGCTGGCCGGCCACTTGAGCCTGGGCAACCTCTGCCTCATCTACGACAGCAACCGCATCACCATCGAGGGCGGCACCGACCTGGCCTTCACCGAGGATGTGGCGGCGCGCTTCGCGGCCGCGGGCTGGAAGGTGGAGAAGCTCTCGGCTTATGACCAGCCGGCGCTCAACCGGGCCTTCAGCGCCTTTGCGGCCGGCCCCCTGCAGGGCCAGCCCACCCTGCTCATCGCCAGCAGCATCATCGGCAAGGGCGCGCCTGACAAGCAGGGCACATCCAAGGCCCACGGCGAGGCCCTGGGCGCGCAGGAGATGGCGCGCACCCGCCAGGCCCTGGGCTGGCAGCACCCGCCCTTCACCGTGCCCGAAGGCGCCCGCGCCTGGTTCCAAGAGCGCCAGGCCGCCCAGCGCAGCGGGGCCCAGGCCTGGCAGGCCTCCTTCGCGTCCTGGCGCCAGGCCCACCCGGAAAAGGCCCGGCTCTGGGACCAGCATTTCAGCCAGGCCGACCCCCAGGGCCTGGCGCAGGCCCTGCTGGCCGCGGCCAAGGGCGATGCCGCCACCCGCCAGCATTCCAGCCAGGCCATCAATGCCGCGGCCAAGCTCATGCCCTGGCTCATCGGCGGCTCGGCAGACCTGGGCGGCAGCAACAACAGCGACATCAAGGGCGGCGGCGACGTGGGCCTGGCCGGCCCCAGCGGCATGGCCGAGAGCTGGAAGGGCCGCGTGCTGCATTTTGGCGTGCGCGAGCATGCCATGGGCGGCATCTTGAACGGCCTCAACCTGCACGGCGCCTGGCGCGCCTTTGGCGCCACCTTTCTGCAGTTCGCCGACTACATGCGGCCCTCCATAAGGCTGGCCGCGCTCATGCACGCGCCTTCCATCTATGTCTTCACCCATGACAGCGTGTTCCTGGGCGAGGACGGGCCCACCCACCAGCCGGTGGAGCACGTGGAATGCCTGCGCCTCATCCCCAACCTGCACGTGTTCCGGCCTGCCGACGGCATGGAGACCGCCATGGCCTGGGCCTATGCCCTGGACCATGAGCACGGGCCCACCGCGCTCTGCCTCACCCGCCAGAAGGTGCCGGCCCTCAAGCTGCCGCAGGGCTTTGACCCGCAGCTGGTGTGGCGCGGCGGCTATGTGGCGCTGGAGGCCGCGGCTGCGGGCTGCACCCTGGTGGCCACCGGCAGCGAGGTCTCGGCCGCGCTGGCCGCCGCCCAGCTGCTGCTGGCGCAGGGCATCAAGGCCCGGGTGGTCAGCATGCCCAACCGCGAGCTCTTTGAGGCCCAGGACGCCGCCTACCGCGGCCAGGTGCTGGGAGCGGCCCCGCTGGCGAGCGTGGAAGCCGGGGTGACATCAGGATGGCGCGCGCTGACCGGGAGCCAGGGCCTCAACATCGGCATCGACACCTGGGGCGTCTCGGCGCCCGCGTCGGTGCTGGCCGAGT
>CAYXCT010000026.1:0-16291 GCA_964463435.1 uncultured bacterium
GCTGGGCCTGGTGGATGCCGATGTGGTGGACCTGAGCAACCTGCAGAGGCAGATCCTGCACCACACGCCGGACCTGGGCGTGGCCAAGGTGGAGAGCGCGGCTGCCAAGCTCAGGGCCCTCAACCCTCACGTGGAGATCGTGGCCACGCGGGCCTTTATCCAGGCCAGCAACGTGCTGGAGCTGCTCAAGGGCTATGACTTCGTCATCGACGGCACTGACAACTTCGCGGCCAAGTTCCTCATCAACGATGCCTGCGTGCTCACCAAGACCGCCTTTGTGCACGGCGGCATCCTGCGCTTTGAGGGCCAGCTGATGACCGTGCTGCCTGGCCAGACTGCCTGCTACCGCTGCGTGTTCCCCAGCCCGCCCCCGCCCGGGCTGGTGCCCACCTGCTCGCAAGCCGGCATCCTGGGCGCGGTGGCTGGCATCTTGGGCACCCTGCAGGCCACCGAGGCGCTCAAGTTCGCGCTGGGCGCGGGACAGCTGCACACCAATGCCTTCCTTTCCTTCGATGCCCGAAGCCTCGGCTTCCGCAAGGTGGCGGTGAAGCGCAACCCCAAGTGCCCGGTCTGCGGCGAGGCTCCGCGCATCACGGCGCCCTATGACGAAGAGCCGCCGCGCTGCGACCTCACCCCATCCCACCCCGCGTGAGCCGCCAAATAGCATCCCCCTTCCCCTCTCCACTGTGGAGAGGGGAAGGGGGCATCCGATTCGAAGCTCGCACGGCAGGGGATGAGGTGAGGTCAGGAGAGAGCCATGTTGATCGTCACAAAACAAGTTGAAGCCGCCCTCCTCGCCCACGCTCGGCGTGAGCTGCCCAATGAGGCCTGCGGCTACTTGGGCGGCAAGGATAGCCGGGTGAGCGTGGCCATCCCTTTGCGCAACCTGGACGCCTCGCCTGAGCATTTTTCCATGGACCCCAAGGAGCAGTTCGAGGCGGTGCGCAGCCTGCGGGCGCAGGGCTTTCAGGCCTTGGGGGTCTACCACAGCCATCCGGACAGCCCGGCGCGGCTCTCCGACGAGGATCTCCGGCTGCTGCGCCAGCCTGGGCTGGCCTATGTGGTGGTGTCTTTGAAGGATGGCAGAGAGACCATGGCTGCCTTTGAGACCCGGGACGGGGCAGCCCTTCCCCTGGAGCTGATCCTGGCGGATTAGCGGAGGAGCAAAGCATGGCATACACCATTCCGGAGACCCTGGATGCAGAGATTGACGGCCTGGAAAGGGAGATCGCTGAGTTCCTGGCCGGCCGGCTGGATCCAGCGGCCATGAAGGCCAAGCGGGTGCCCATGGGCGTCTACGAGCAGCGCGAAGCCGGCACCTACATGGTCCGCATCCGCTGCACGGGCGGCCACTTCACCCCGGCGCAGCTGGGCGCTCTGGCCCGCCTGGCCAGGGAGTATGCCGAGCCCTTCATCCACCTGACTACCCGCATGGAGGCGCAGCTGCACCATGTGAAGCTGGAGAGGGTGCCCGAGCTGCAGCGCAAGCTCAAGGCCATTGGCTTGTCCTCCCGGGGTGGCGGCGGCAACACGGTCCGCAATATCATGGCCAGCCCCGAGGCAGGCACCACCCTGGAGGAGGCCTTCGACGTCGGGCCCTGGGTGGACGCGCTGACCGACAAGCTGCTGCGCGAGCCTGACAGCTTCAACTTGCCGCGCAAGTTCAAGCTCGCCTTCTCTGCCACTGATGCTGACAGCGCCCACGCCTGCTTCAACGACCTGGGCTTCTTCCCGCGGCTCAGGGACGGCCAGCCCGGCTTCAAGGTCTACGCCGCCGGCGGCCTGGGCAGCAAGCCCCGCGTGGCCCTGCTGCTGCATGAATTCCTGCCCGCCCGCGAGCTGCACCTCTTTGTCACTGCTGTGAAGCGCTTCTTCGACCAGAACGGCAACCGCAAGAACAAGCGCCAGGCCCGCCTGCGCTTCTTGCGCGACAAGTTCGGGGACCAGGGCCTATTGGACAAGCTCAATGAGGCCACCGCCACGCTGCGCGCCCAGGGCTTCCCGGACCTGGCTCCTGGCGGGCGCCAGAGGCCCGACACCGCCCCCGCGCCCGGCGTCCCCGCCGAAGCGCCCGTGGACAGCGGCTTCGAGGCATGGAAGCAGCGCTATGTCAGCCAGGGCCGCCTGGCCGGCCGCTACAATGTGCTCATCCCCATCCTGCTGGGCGACCTGGAGGCCGACAAGGCCGAGACCCTGGCCAAGGGGCTGGAGCCCTTTGGTGACAATGTGCTGCGCGCCCATATCCGTCAGAACCTGGCCTTGGCCGGCGTGCCTGGCAGTCACCTGGCTAGCATCTACAACTTGCTCGCGCCCCTGGAGCTGACCCGCCTGCCCAGCCTCTTGGGCAGCATCGTGGCCTGCACCGGCGCAGACACCTGCAAGCTGGGCATGTGCCTGCCCAAGGGCGCCACGGATGCGCTCGCGCAGCGCCTGCTCAAGAGCGGGCTGGACCTGGACACGCTGGCCGGCGTGCGCATCCACATCTCTGGCTGCCCCAACACCTGCGCCCAGCACACCATCGCCGACTTGGGCTTCTATGGCATGGCGCAGAGGCAGGGGCAGCACATGTACCCGGCCTATGCGGTGCTGGCCGGCGGCGTGGTGGGCGAGGGCAAGGCGCGCCTGGCCCATGAGATCGCCCGCGTGGCGGCCAAGAGCCTGCCGGGCTACATCGTCGACTGCCTGCGCGCCTATCAGGAAGGCCGCAAGCCGGGCCAGGGCTTCGGCGACTGGGTGGAGCAGGGCGGGGAAGCCAGGCTCAAGGAGCTGGCTGAGGGGCGCCTGGCCGTGGCCGAGTGGGATGAGGACAAGAACCCCTACTTCGACTGGGGGGCCGACGAGCCCTTCAGCCCGGCCAAGGGCGGGGCTGAGTGCTCAGCAGGGCTCTTTGACCTGATCGATGTGGATCGCAAGGCCATCGCCAGCCAGAAGGAGGCGCTGGCCAAGGGCCTGCAGGGCGCCAAGGCCGCGGAGGCCCATTATCAGATCGCGCTCTCTGCAAGCCGCATGCTGCTGGTGACCCGGGGGGTGGAGCCCAAGAGCGATGCCGGGGTCTTTGAGTCCTTCACTGAGTGGTTCATCATCCGCGGCCTCATTGATGATGCCTTCAAGCCCCTTGTGCAGGCTTGTGCCGATGGCCGGGGCGCGGGCTTTGCCGGGCTGGCCAAGGATTCCTTGGCCCTGGCCGACGCGGTGGAGGCCCTGTATCAGGGGATGGATGATTCCCTGCGCTTCCCCGCTGAAGCCGCGGGTGCGGTTCCCGGGCCCAGTCCGCAGGCCCGGGGCGGGCAGAGCCTCGAGGCCGCGCAGAGCCGCGACTACCGGGGCGTGGCCTGCCCCATGAACTTTGTCAAGGTCAAGCTGGACTTGGCCAAGATGGCCAAGGGCCAGGTGCTTAAGGTGCTGCTGGATGATGGGCAGCCCATCCAGAACGTGCCGGGCTCCGTTAGCCTAGAAGGCCATGAGGTGGCAGCTGTGACAAGGCAGCCCGAGGGCCATTGGGAGCTGACCATCCGCAAGCGCTGAGCTGCTGGGACCCCACACGAGGACCGCATGGACCATCTGCAAGAGCTTGAGAGCAAGAGCGTTTATATCCTCCGCGAGGCCTACCGCGAGTTCAAGAGCCTGTGCATGCTGTGGTCCATCGGCAAGGACAGCACGGTGCTGCTCTGGCTGGCGCGCAAGGCCTTTGCCGGGCATGTGCCCTTCCCGCTGGTGCACATCGACACCAGCTACAAGATGCCCGAGATGATCCGCTATCGCGACCAGCTGGCGCGCGAATGGAAGCTCAACATGGTGGTGGGCCAGAACCGCCAGGCCCTGGCCCAGGGCCGCACCTTCCCGCAGGGCGCGGTGGACCGGCTCACCTGCTGCCGCCTGCTGAAGAGCGAGGCGCTCAAGAAGACGCTGTCGGGCGAGTGGCCGCGCTGGCGCATGGACCAGGCCACGGGCCAGTACGTGGAGGATGCCAAGCCCGAGCCCTACACCGGGGTCATCGCCGGCGTGCGCGCGGACGAGGAGGGCAGCCGCAGCAAGGAGCGGGTCTTCTCGCCGCGCGACCGCCAGAACGACTGGGACGTGGACGACCAGCCGCCGGAATTGTGGAACCAGTACAAGACCGACTTCGCCCCTGGCACCCATGTGCGGGTGCATCCCCTGCTGGACTGGACCGAGCTCAACATCTGGGAGTACATCCAGCGCGAGGAGATCCCCCTCATCAGCCTGTACTTCGACCAGGGCGAGGGCAAGCGCTACCGCAGCCTGGGCTGCTACCCCTGCACCCAGCCGGTGGAGAGCACGGCCAAGGGCATTGGCGACATCGTGCAAGAGCTCAAGAGCGGCAAGTTCAGCAACATCGCCGAGCGCAGCGGCCGCGCCCAGGACAAGGAAGATGGCGGCGGCCTTGAGACCCTGCGCAGGGAGGGCTACATGTGATGGCCGCCAACCTTGAGGCAAGCCGAGAGCCCTTCAGCCTGGTGATCGTCGGCCATGTGGACCATGGCAAGAGCACGGTCATCGGCCGCCTGCTGGCCGACACCCACAGCCTGCCCGAGGGCAAGCTGGAGCAGGTGCGCCTGCAATGCGAGCGCAATGCGCGGCCCTTTGAGTACGCCTTCTTGCTGGATGCCCTCAAGGCCGAGCAGGCCCAGGGCATCACCATTGACGCGGCGCGCTGCTTCTTCAAGACCGCCAAGCGCGATGTGCTGGTGAACGACGCGCCCGGCCACATCGAGTTCCTCAAGAACATGGTCACGGGTGCGGCGCGGGCCGAGGCGGCCCTGCTGGTCATCGACGCCAAGGAGGGCATCCGCGAGAACAGCAAGCGGCACGGCTTCCTCATGTCCCTGCTGGGCATCGGCTCGCTGGCCGTGCTGGTGAACAAGATGGACCTGGTGGGCTGGTCCCAGCAGGCCTTCGAGGCCATCCGCGCGGAGTACCTGGCCTTCCTCAAGCCCCTGGGCGTGCAGCCCGTGGCCTTCATCCCCGTCAGCGCCTTGGGCGGCGACAACCTGGCCAGCCGCAGCGCGGCCGCGCCCTGGTACCAGGGCCCCACGGTGCTGGAGCAGGTGGACGCCTTTGAGCGCCCCAGGGGCCGCGAGAGCCTGGCCTTCAGGATGCCGGTGCAGGACATCTACAAGTTCACCGAGGAGGGAGACGACCGCCGCATCGTGGCCGGCACCATCGAGGCCGGCTCGGTGCAGGTGGGCGAGGAGGTGGCTTTCTACCCCTCGGGCAAGCGGAGCGTGGTGGCCAGCATCGAGGCCTTTGCCGCGCCGCCGCGCTTGAGCATCGGCGTCGGCGAGGCCGCGGGCTTCACGCTCAGCACCCAGATCTACATCAAGCCCGGCGAGCTGATGGCCAGGGCGGGCGACCCCGCGCCCCGCGTGGGGCGGCGCTTCCGCGCCACGGTCTTCTGGATGGGCCGCGCGCCCCTGGTGGCGGGCCGCAGCTACAAGCTGAAGCTGGCCGCGGCCCGGGTGGCCGTGCGCCTGGTGGAGGTGCGCAAGGTGCTGGACGCGGCCGCCACCGGCGAGCTGGAGGCTGCCAAGCGCCAGGTGGACCGCCATGACGTGGCCGAGGTGGTGCTGGAGGCGGTGCGGCCCCTGGCCTACAACCTGCACAGCGAGCATTTCGCCACCGGCCGCTTCGTGCTGGTGGACCAGTTCGACATCGCGGGCTGCGGCATCATCCTCGAGCAGATGGACGGGCAGGATTCGCTCGCCGCCGGGCATGTGAAGAGCCGCGAGGCGGCTTGGGACCGCGGCCTGGTGGATGCCGCTGCCCGCGCCGCGCGCTTCAAGCACCGCGGCAAGCTGGTGCTGCTGGCCGGCCTGGACGGGGCAGGGAACCAGGCCCTGGCCAAGCGGCTGGAGCAGGCCCTCTTCGCCCTCGGCTGCAACAGCTACTACCTGGGATTGGGCAACCTAGAGCAGGGCCTGGATGCCAACCAAGGGGCAGCGACCCTGAGCCAGGCTGAGCAGGTGGACCGCCTGGGCGAGCTGGCCCGGCTGATGACCGATGCCGGCCTGCTGCTGGTCACAGCCCTGCCGGGCCTGGATGACGCCGACCTGGAGGCCCTGCAAGCCCTCCAGTCGCCGCACGAGCTCTTCACTATCTGCGTGGGCGAGAGCCCCTTCAGCCGGGTGAGGCCCAGCCTGCTGCTGCCCGCCGGCCTGAGCCCGGCCGAGGCCCTGGATAGGGCGCTCAAGGGCCTGGCGCAGGGAGAGGTGTTGACGGATTACAGCATCTGAAGCATGCTGGCGGGCATGGAAGCCCTCGCCAGCAAGCCCATCGCCTGCCCCATCTGCAAGATCCCGGCCTATGCCGCCAGCCTGGGCGGCCAGCCGGCCCTGCACTGCGCGGAATGCGGGGGCTTGGGCCTGCGCAAGGAGGCGCTGGCCAAGCTCATGCCGCATGGCCCCAAGGAATTGGAGCTGGGCCCGGACGAGCGCGCGCACCGCACCCCGCCCTTCTTTGAGCCGCGCGACAAGCCGCCCTTCCTCATCTGCCCCTTCTGCGGCAAGCGCATGCAGGAGAAGCGATTGGGGCCGGTGCAGGCGGATGTCTGCTCAGCCTGCAAGGCGCTGTGGCTGGATGGCGCCAAGTGGAAGCACTTCAACGACATCCTCGGGCCCTACAAGTGGCAGAGCCTTGAGGACAAGGGCCGCCGCCGCTGAAAGGGCTGAGGAACAAGAAGAGCCCCCGGTCTCCCGGGGGCTCTTCTTGTTCCAGGCAGGGCTCTGGCACAGAGCTCAGTGCAGCGGCTCGCCCAGGGCCAGCTCCAGGTTGATGAAGGCTTCCATGGCATCGGCCTGGGCCTTGACCACCCCGGCGCGGGCCCTAAAGAGCTCCAGCTCAGAATCCAGCACCTCGGTGTGGGTGCGGGTGCCGGCCTTCAGCCCCAGGGTTGCCAGGCGCACACTCTCCTCGCTCTTGGCCAGGCCCCGCTGGCGGGCTTTGTAGAGCAGCACCTCGGTCTCCAGGCGCCGGCGGGCCTGCTCAGCATCGCGGGGGGCCTTGAGCCTGGCGGATGCCAGGGCGGCGGCAGCGGCATCGGCCCTGGCCGCGGCCTCGCGGCTCTTGGCCAGCGAGATGCCGCCATCAAAGAGGTCCCAGCTGGCCTGCACCCCGAATTCCTTGGACCAGAGGTAGCTGTCGGCGGGGTTGCCGGGCATGGCCACTATGTGCTGGGAGCCGACCACGGCCGGGTCAAAGGCGCCGCTGTAGCGGTACCAGGTGTGGGACATGTACAGGCTCACGCGCGGCAGCCAGAAGGAGCCCGCGGCCAGGCCCTGGTCCTGGGCCGCCTGCAGGCGCTGGGCCTGGGCCAGCATCTCGTCGCGCTGGTTGGGGTCCAAGCCCTTGCCCAGGGCCTCGGCATTCTCGGGCGGCAGGGGCAGGCTGCCCAGGGCCTCCACGGAGGCGCTCAGGCCCAGCAGCTGGCCCAGGTCGTCTTGGCTGGTCTTGAGGCTGTCCTCGGCCTGCCGGCGGTCGGCCTGGGCCTCCTCCAGCTGGGCCTCCAGGCGCAGCACGTCCACGGCCGTGCCCAGGCCTGAATCCTCGCTGTCCTTGGCCAGGTCCAGGTGGGAATGCAGGGTGGCCAGGTTCTGGTCCGCCACCTTGACCAGCTCGCGGGCTGCCAGCTGCTTGTCCACCAGCAGCTGCACCTGGCGGTTGAGGCGGAAGCGGGCGGCCTTCAGCTCCAGCTGGCTGGCCTGCCACTCGGCATCGGCCGCGCGCCAGGCGTTCAGGCTGCCCAGGCCGTCGAAGATGGTCCAGGTGGCCTCAAGGCCGAAGGTGCTGGTGGGCCCGGCTTCGGGCATGGTGAAGTTCTGGCCCAGCAGGCCCTCGGTGATGTACATGTAGCGCTCGTCCAGCGCCTGATCGCCCTCGGCGGAGAGGTGCGGCAGCATGCCGCCAGCCGCCTCCAGGCGCTTCCAGCCCGCGGCCCGGCTGCTGGCCAGCAGCCGCTGGATGTCGGGATTGTGGTCCTGGGCCAGGCTCTGGGCCTCGGCTTCGCCCAGCCGCAGGCTGTCCGCGGCCGCCAGGGGGCTGAAAAGGGAGAAGAGCAGGACTAGCATCAGCGCTTTTCGCATCAATATCCTCGAGGTTCAAATAGATCAGGCTTGGATGTTCCCCATGATGAGCGAGCTCACTCCATGATCACTTCCACGCTGGCGGCGTGGTGGGCGGGTTTGTCGGGCAAGAAGAAGGTGGTGACCAGGGCCACCAGCACGATGACCGTGGCCACGATGAAGGCATCCTGAAAGCCGGCCACGCTGGCGGATTGGGCCACATGCCCGGCCAGGGCGCCGCCGGCCACGGCCTGGGATTGGGCGTGGGTGAGCCCCAGGTCATGGGCCCGCTGGGCGATGCCGGCCACGCTCTGGCGCAGGGCCGGCGAGCTGGAGCTCATCACCTCGCTCATGGCGGCGATGTGGAAGTGGGTGCGCTGGCTGAGCACGCTGATGAGAAAGGAGATGCCCAGCGAGCCGCCCACCTGCTGGGCGATGGCATTGATGGAGCTGGCCTGGGCCGCCTTGCGGGTGGGCACGGCGTTGAGCAGGGCTGCCATGATGGGCGCCATCAGCAGGGGCATGCCCACGCTGCGCACCAGGGTGGGCATGATGATGCCCCAGCGGCTGGTGTTGACGTCGATGTCATGGTAGAGCCACATGAACAGGCCCAGGCTCACCATGCCCGCCACCGCGGGCCAGCGGGCGCCCACCTTGTCGCTCATGCGGCCGGCAAAGGGCATGATGACGGCCATCAGCACGCTGCCAGGCAGCATCAGCAAGCCCGCGTCCACCGCGTCCAGCCCCTGCACGCGCTGCACGAAGACCGGCAGCAAGAAGACGCCGCCAAAGAGCGCCACCGAGCGCACCACGGTGACCAGGATGCAGATGCTGAAGACAGGGGATTTGAAGAGGCTCAAATCGATGATCTGGTCCTTGACCAGCGCCTCGGTCAGCAAAAAGGCGGCCAGGCCAAAGATGGAGATGCCCCAGCAGGTGTAGGTGTAGGTGGAATGCCAGCCCTTGCTCTCCCCGTTGGTGAGCCCCAGCAAGAAGGCGGTCAAGAAGGCGGTGAAGAAGACGAAGCCCCACAGGTCGAAGCCGCGCCGCCCGTCCGGGTGCGGGGTGTCAGCCTTGAGCATGGCCATGGCCATCAGCAGGCCCACGGCGCCCACCGGCAGGTTGACCCAGAAGATGCTGCGCCAGCCCAGGTGGTGGGTCATCCAGCCGCCCAGGGTGGGCCCCAGGGCTGGGGCCACCAGCAGGCCCATGCCCCAGATGCCCATGGCCTTGCCGCGCTCGCGCGGCGGGAAGACCTCGCTGATCATGGCCATGCCGGTGGGCACGATGGCGCCGCCGCCCAGGGCCTGGAAGACGCGGGCCGAGATGATGCTGGGCATGTTCCAGGACAGGCCGCAGGCGATGCTGCCCAGCACGAAGACCGCCAGGCTGATGGTGTAGAGCCGCTTGCCGCCGATGTGGTCGCGCAGCCAGCCGGTCAGCGGCATCAGCGCCGCGAAGGCCAGCATGTAGCCGGTGGCCACCCATTCGATGTCGTCCACGTCCACGCCAAAGTCGCCCATCATGGTGGGCAGCGAGACGTTGACGATGCTGGAATCCAGCACCGACATGAAGGTGCCCAGCATCACCACCCACAGCACCGCCCATTGATAGGCGGCCGTGGTGTCCTGCTGCTGGCCTGTCATCCGTGCACCTTGATGCGCACCAGCACCGACTGGCCGGCGCGCAGGCGCAGGCCGGGGTGGGGGTCGAGGACGATCTTCACCGGGATGCGCTGCACCAGCTTGGTGTAGTTGCCGGAGGGGTTCTCGGAGGGGATGAGGGCGAAGGTGGCGGCGGTGGCGGCGGTCACCTCCAGCAGGCGGCCGCTCAGGCTGCCTCCCTCGTCCACATCCACCAGCACCTTCTGGCCGGGCTTGAGCAGGCCGGCCTCGGTCTCTTCCACATTGGCGCTGATCCAGGCGTGCTCCACGTCCGCCAGCACCATGGCCACTTGGCCCGGCTCCAGCAGGTTCCCGATCTCAGCGGTCTTCTGCACCACCACGGCGTCCACGGGGCTCTTGAGCGTGGTGCGGTCCAGGGCCAGCTGGGCCAGCTTGAGGTCAGCCGCGGCTGAGTCGGCGGCGGCGCGCGCCACGTCCAAGTCGCGCTCAGGCACGCCGTGGCCCTTGGCCAGGCGCTCCACGCGGGCCAGGCTGCTCTGGGCCAGGGCGGCCTGGGCCGCGGCGCGCTGCAGCTGGGCCTCGGCCGTGCGGTGGTCCAGCTCGATGATGACGCTGCCGGCCGAGACCGTGTCGCCCTCTGCCGCGTTGATGGACAGGATGCGGCCGCCGGCCGGCGGCTCGGGGGCCACGCGGATGAGGGTGGCTGCCACGCGGGCGTCATCGGTGGTGACGTAGGGGTAGTGGAAGACCATGTAATAGGCCAGCAGCAGCACACAGACGGCCAGGCCCACCCATCCGGCCTTGATGGCCAGGGGCTGCTTGTACCAGGGGTCGGTGCTGGGGGCGGGGGTGTGGCTGTGCTCGGGCTTGGTGGGCGTCATGAGTTCCTCGTGTCATTCAGTTGGGGGAAGGCTTTGAGCAATCGGTCTAGCAATTCAGTGAAGCGGCCTTTGTCCGGGCCCAGGCAGGCTTCCATCTCGCTGGAGAGGGACTGCAGCAGGTCCTGCACCTGGCGGGCCTTGGCCTGGCCCGCGGGGCTCAAGGCCAGCTGCCAGCGCCGGCGGTCCAGGGGGTCATCCTTGCGCTCCACAAAGCTCAGCTTGAGCAGGGAATCCACGGCTTTGGTGGTGGCGGCCGGGTCATAGCCCATGCAGCGGGCCATGTCTGCCTGGCAAGAAGGGCCCTTGCAGAGCAGAAAGCGCAGCACGCCTGCCTGTTGAACCCCCAGCTCCAGCGGTGCCAAGGACTGGCTGGCATGGCGATGCAAGGCTCGGCGCAGCAGGGAAAAGCGCTCGTAGGTGCTGAGATCTTGGGGAGTTGTGGACGCGTCAATAGTGGACATATCCACTAAATACAATAAAACACCTGTATAAGTCAAATGGAAAATTCCGCATTGCAAAATACGCCTATTTTGCATCGTGAAAACGAGAGAGCTCTTGTCAGATGCTGGCGCTGAGCTAGAGCTGTTCAGCGCGGAAAGAGCTCATCCAAGAAATCCAGCAAGGCTTTCCAGCTCCTGCGGTCAGCATTGGCGTTGTAGGCCGCTCCCTTGCTGTTGTCATTGCCGGCTTCCTTCTGCGTGAAGGCGTGCACCGCTTGGCTGTAGAAGACCAGCTGATAGTCCACCCCGGCCGCCTTCAGCTCATCCTCAAAAGCCGCGATGTCCTTCTTGGGCACATAGGGGTCATCCGCGCCGTGCAGCACCAGCACCTTGGCCTTGATGGCCTTGCCGGCCGAGGGGTCTGGGCTGTCCAGGCCGCCGTGGAAGCTGATGACGCCCTTCAAGTCCGCGCCGGCCCGCGCCAGCTCCAAGGCCGCTGTGCCGCCGAAGCAGAAGCCCAGGGCCGCGATCCGGCTTAAGTCCACGCGGGGCTGGGCCTTGAGCGCGGCCAGGCCGGCCAGCATGCGCTGGCGCAGCAGCGCGCGGTCCGCCTTGTAGCGGCCAGCCAGCTTGCCGGCCGCGGCCGCATCCGCGGGCCGGTTCTTGGGGCCGTAGATGTCCACGGCCAGCGCCACATAGCCCAGCTTGGCCAGGCGCTCAGCGCGCTCCTTCTCATGGCTGCTCAAGCCCATCCATTGGTGGGCGATGAGGATGCCCGGCGCCTTGGCCACCGAGTCATCATAGGCCAGGAAGCCCCGGAGGTCCTGGCCGCCATCCTTGTAATCGAGGTCTTGGGTCACCAGCTTGGCTTGAGCGCTCATGGCGCAGGCTCCCAGCGCGAGGGACAAGAGCAAGGCCTTCATTTTGCCTCCTATATATAGGGTGGGGGTCGTTTCTTACTAACATACGCCAGGCCTTAGGAAAAGGCTTTGCGTAGAGATAGGGAGAGGCAGGGCCTTGACAGCGCTGATTATCAGTGATACTGATAATCTTAATAACATCTTTTCAGGAGCGCGCATGGCCCAGGCCGGCATGGAGACGAAGGGGCGCACGGCCCCGGCAGAGGAGCTGATGGCCCTGTGGGGCTACCTGCTGAACCGCACGGCCCTGCATTACAAGGAGATGGCCGACGCGGCGGTGGCAGCCCTGGGGCTGAGCGGCAGGCTCACCGGCATTTTGCGCGTGGTGCAGGCCCAGGGGCCGCTCAGCCAGCAGCGGCTGGGCGGGCTGGTGGGCGTGGACCGCAGCACCATGGTGCTGCTGCTGGACGCCCTGGAGGCCAAGGCCCTGGTGGAGAGGCAGAGCGTGGCTGGCGACCGGCGCAGCCACGCGGTGGCCATCACGGCCAAGGGCCGCCGGGTGCTGGAGCAGGCCCTTGAGAAGGTGGCTGAAGAGGAGCGCGGCTTCATGGCGCCCCTGAGCGCCAGCGAGCAGAAGGCTTTGAAGAGCCTCTTGGGCCGGCTCATCCTGGCCCATCATCCGCAAGAGGAGGGAGCATGAGAAAGCGCGTCTTGGCTTTGCTGGCCCTGGCGGGCCTGGCTATGGCGGCTTGGGCCGATGGCGGCCTGAGCCTGGAGCAGGCCCAGGCCGAAGCCCTGGGCCATTCCCCGCGCGGCTTGAAGGCCGCGGCCGCGGCGGATGAGCAGGATTGGCGCTTCAGCGAGGCGCAGTCCGGGTTCTGGCCGCGCGTCACGCTGGACGCCAGCCACTTCAACGAGGACAAGTTCCAGGGCCTGGGCGTCACCCTGCCCCTGCCCCCGCATCCGATCAGCTTCGACATGCCCATGGTCTATCCCTACACCAGCCTTGGCTTCACCGGCAGCTGGACCCTGTTCGAGGGCTTCTCCAACCTCTACCGCAGCGCCGCGGCCCTGGCGGGCCGCCAGGCCGGCCGGATCAGCGCCGACTGGGCCACGGTGCAGGTGGCCCAGGATGTGCGCCTCAAGTACTGCCAGGCCCTCACCGCCCAGCAGCTGGAGGGGCTGGCGGAGGCCAATGTGAAGACCTTGGAGGACCACCTGCGCATGGTGCAGGACCTGCTCAACAACGGCCAGGCCACCAAGTTCGATGTGCTGAGGGTGGAGGTGCAGCTGGACGAGGCCCGCACCGAGCTCTTGGCGGCCCAGGACCGGGTGGTGATGGCCCGCCGCAGCCTGACCCAGGCCATGGGCCTGACCAGCGATGCCCGGCCCTTGAGCGGCGAGCTGCCCGTGCCCCAGGACGTGAGCCTGGATGCGGCCGCGGCGGATGACAGCCCGGCCCTCAAGGCCCGCGACCTGCAGGCCCAAGCCGCTGGCAAGGCCGCCATGGCCAGCCTGGGGCACTGGGCCCCGCGGCTCATGCTGGTCGCCAACTACCAGTGGTACAACAACCAGGACATCGAGATCGAGGATTTCGATGCCTACAAGACCGCTTACCAGCTGGGCTTCGCGGCCAGCTGGGAGCTCTTCAACGGCTTCGGCAGCCTGGCCCATCAGCAGCAGGCCTTTGCCCAGGCGCGCCAGGCCGAGCAGGATGCCCGCGAGGCCCGGCTCAAGCAGGACTATGACCGCGAGTTCTGGGGCCGCCGCCTGCGCTATTGCGTGAAGCTCTACCAGGCCAAGCTGGCGGATGTGGACAAGGCCCAAGAGAGCGTGCGCCTGGCCACCCTGGGCCAGAAGGCCGGCACCCGCACCACCACCGAAGTGCTGGACGCCGAGCTGGACAGCTTCCGCTCCTCGGCCGGGGTGGTGTCGGCGCAGATGGACGCGGCAGAGGCATTGATCAACCTTGAACTGGCTCTTGGAAAGGGGGAGTGAGATGAAGCGCAACATCCTCATCGTGGTCATCATCGCCGCGCTCGGCTTGGGCGGCTGGTTCCTGTGGGACACCCTGAATTGGGAGAGCACCGATGACGCCTATGTGCAGGCCCATGTGCTGATGCTCGCGCCCAAGGTGGGCGGCACGGTCTCCAAGGTGCTGGTGGACGAGAACCAGGCGGTCAAGGCCGGCCAGCTGCTGGTGCAGTTCGAGGGCCAGGACTACGCCACGGCCCAGAGCCAGGCGCAGGCCGACATGGCCTCGCTGGAGGCGGATGCCCGCCAGGCCAAGGTGGATTTTGAGCGCGCGGCGCAGCTGCTGAAGGACGGGGTGGTGACCCAGCAGCAGTATGACCAAGCCCTGGCCAAGAGCCGCTCGCTGGACCAGCGCCTGCGCGCGGCCAGCTACAAGGCCCAGCAGGCCCAGCTCAACCTGAGCTACACCCAGCTGGTGGCCCCCGAGGATGGCATCATCGCCAAGCGCGCGGTGGAGCCGGGCATGGTGGTGCCGGCCGGCCAGCCCCTGCTGGGCTTCGTGGGCAGCGGCGAGCGCTGGGTGACGGCCAACTTCAAGGAGACCCAGCTGGACAACGTGAAGCCGGGCCGCAAGGCCGAGGTGACCGTGGACGCCCTGCCGGGCCGCACCTTCGAGGGCGAGGTGGAGAGCCTGAGCGCGGGCACCGGCAGCATCTTCACCCTGCTGCCCCCGGACAACGCCAGCGGCAACTTCACCAAGGTGGTGCAGCGGGTGCCGGTGCGCATCAAGCTGCCCGGCCTGACCATGGCCGACATCCTGTCGCTGCAGGCCGGGCTCTCGGCCGTGGTGTCGGTGAAGGTGCGCTGATGCCGCGCATCCCGCCCAGGGCGGCCCTGCTCATCATCACCGCCGGCCTGGCCTCGCTGCTGGAGATGGTGGACACCAGCATCGTCAACGTGGCCGTGCCCACCATGATGGGCAACCTGGGGGCCACGCTGGACACCATCAGCTGGGTGGTCACCGGCTACATCATCGCCAACGCCATCATCCTGCCGCTGGCCGGCTGGCTGGCCATCCGCATAGGCCGGCGCAGCTACTATGCCGGCTGCATCACCCTCTTCACCGCCGCCTCGGTGGCCTGCGGCCTGGCGCCCAACCTGGAGTTCCTGGTGGCCTTCCGCGTCATCCAGGGCCTGGCGGGCGGGGCGCTGCTGCCCACCTCGCAGTCCCTCATCCAAGAGGCGCTGCCGCGCGAGCAGGCCGGGCTGGCCAGCGCGCTCTATGGCATCGTCATCATCATCGGCCCCACCATAGGGCCGCCCTTGGGCGGCTGGCTCACTGACCATTTCGGCTGGCGCAGCATCTTCAACATCAACCTGCCGCTGGGCATCCTGGCGGCCATGATGGCCCTCACCTTTGTGGAGGACCATGCCCTGGAGGAGGGCGGCCACCACGACCGCATGCGCACCGCGCCCGTGGACGTGCTGGGGCTGCTGCTGCTGGTGGCGGGCATCGGCTGCATGCAGTTCGTGCTGGAGCGCGGCGAGGCCGACGACTGGTTCACCAGCACCGCCATCCTGGTCAACAGCGGCGTCTCCATCGCCAGCATCATCAGCTTCATCCTCTGGGAGCTGCACACCGAGCATCCCATCATGGACCTGCGCCTGTTCAAGGTGCCCAACCTGGCCTTTGGCACCCTGGTGATGGGCTGCATCGGCGCCATGCTCTACGCCCTCATCTTCTTCGTGCCGGTGTTCTGCTCGGCCATCGTGGGCCTCACCGCCACCCAGACCGGCATCATCTTCATCCCTGGCGCGCTGGCTTCGGGCCTGATGATGCCGCTGGTGGGCAGCCAGCTCAGGCGGCGCGACCCGCGCCTGCTGGTGCTCTTCGGCATCGTGATGGTGGACATCGGCATCTACCTGCTGGCCCACAGCTCGCCCATGACCGGCACCCGCGCCCTGTTCTGGCCCCTCTTCATCCGCGGCTTCGGCATGGCCTTCCTCTTTGTGCCGGTCAACGCGGTGGTGCTGGGCAGCTTCAGCGGCCCGGCCATGGGCCAGGTGGCGGGCATCACCAACCTGGCGCGCCAGCTGGGCGGCAGCCTGGCCATCGCCATCCTCTCCACGCTCTTCACCCAGTCGCGCCAGCGCGCCTTTGCCGACCTCTCCGGCCATGTGAGCCGCCTCAACCCGGCCCTGGTCTACGGCAACATGGCCAGCGGGCATTTCGCATCCAGCCTGGGCCTGGGCACGCCAGCCTCCCTTGGCGCCAAGACCGCCTTCTTCAGGGTCTTTCGCCAGGCCTTTGTGATGGGCTTCAACCACATGATGTGGCTGATGGTGGTGATCTTCGGCGCCGCGCTCATCCCGCTGTATTTCATGACCGCTCCCAAGCACCTGGGCCCCCGCGACGCGCATTGAGGCGCGGGAATT
>CAYXCT010000027.1:0-1366 GCA_964463435.1 uncultured bacterium
CCTGCTGCGCAAGGCCCTGGCCCAGGCCGGCTACACGGTGCGCGACAGCCAGAGCAAGGCCTTCTGGATGAAGCTGGCGGACATCAACCGCGAGGACTGGACCGGCCAGCAGATGGACCTGACCAGCTGGGAGGATGAGATCAGCTTCATCAGCTGGACGGTCAAGGCCATCGACGGCATCACCTGGGTGCTGACCACCGTGCTGCTGGTCATCATCGCCATCGGCATCATGAACACCCTGTGGATCGCCATCCGCGAGCGCACCCGCGAGATCGGCACCCTGCGGGCCATCGGCATGCAGCGGCCCCGGGTGCTGGCCATGTTCGTCATCGAGGCCTTCTGCCTGGGCCTGGCGGGAACCAGCCTGGGGGCCCTGCTCGGCACGCTGGCCGCGGCCCTCCTCAACAGCCTGCACCTGGCGGTCCCCACGGGCGCCGCCATCTTCCTCATGTCGCGCACCCTCCGCTTCGCCTTCGAGCCCGCCCGCATCCTGGGCGGGGCCCTGGTCATCACCGCCTGCACCACCCTCATCGCCCTGATCCCCTCCTTCAAGGCCGCGCGCATGAAGCCCGTGACGGCCATGAGCCACTTAGGATGAACCCATGATGAAGCGCTGGATGGCATTGCCCCTGCTGGCGGCCCTGGCCTCCCTGGCCCAGGCTGCGCCCCTCAGCAAGGCCCAGATGGTGGAAGTGCTCAAGGGCATCGACACGCGGGTGCGGGCCTCGGGCGACTACAAGGCCCTGGTCTACCTGGAGCAGCGCGAGAAGGACAAGCCGGATGTGGCCCGCGAGGCCCTGGTCTATCGCCGGGATGCCGACCAGAAGCTGATGATCCTCTTCACCCAGCCCAAGACCGAGGCGGGCAAGGGCTACCTGCGCATCGACAAGAACCTGTGGTATTACGACCCCACGGTGGGCAAGTGGGAGCGCCGCACGGACCGCGAGCGCATCGCGGGCACGGATTCGCGGCGCGAGGACTTCGACCAGAGCGACCTGGCCAACCAGTATGACCCGGCCTTCGTGGGCGAGGAGAAGCTGGGCGCCTACACGGTCTGGCACCTCAAGCTCGCCGTGAAGGAGGGCGTGGACGTGGCCTATCCCTTGGTCGAGTTCTGGATCGACGAGGCCACGGGCAACGACCTCAAGCGCCAGGATTTCGCGCTCTCAGGCCGGCTGGTGCGCACCAGCCTGGTCCCCAAGTGGGAGAAGCTCTTTTCCGCGAGCAAGAAGGCCGACCTGTGGTACCGCAAGGAGATCCACATCTACGACGAGATCGACAAGGCCAACTCGACCCTGGTGGTCATCAAGAGCGTGGACCTGGACCCCTTGGATGAGAACATGTTCACCAAGGCCTGGCTGGAGGC
>CAYXCT010000027.1:1466-16251 GCA_964463435.1 uncultured bacterium
GCGTGGACCTGGACCCCTTGGATGAGAACATGTTCACCAAGGCCTGGCTGGAGGCAAAGAGCCGATGAGAGCCGCATTCTTGCTGCTGGCCCTTGGCGCCGCAGCCATCCCTGGGCTGGCGGCCGACGCCCCGCGGGCCTCAGAAGCAGACCTCTTCGGCGCGCCAGCCGCCGCTGCCGCTGCCCCTGCTTCCGCGGATGCCGCCGCAGGCCTGGCCTCCGAGCTCGCCAAGCCCGATGCCTTTGCCCGCGGCGACACCGTGGCCGACCCCCTGCAGATCGGCGGCATCTATTACCAGCAATGGAACGCGCAATTCCAGGATGGCGGCTCCTTGGGCAGCACGCCCTGGTCCGCGCCCCTGCAGCTGGATGTGTTCTTGGATGCGCGGCCCAATGACCGCCTGCGGCTCTTTGTGAACTCCCGCCTGCTCTATGACCCCACCAAGGACCAGAACGGCAACCCCACCCAGGCCAGCTCCTCCAGCCTGGTCGAATCTGAGCTGAGCGGCGGCACCACCACCACAGCAGCCAGCAACCCCCAGGCCCTGCTGGACCAGGCCTGGCTCAAGTTCGACATGGAGCGCACGGTCTTCATCACAGCCGGCAAGCAGCAGGTGAAATGGGGCACCGGCCACATATGGAATCCCACTGACTTCTTGAATGCCCAGCGCCGCGACCCCCTGCAGCCCTATGACCAGCGCCTGGGAAGCCCCATGATCAAGGCCCAGCTGCCCTTGGACAGCCACCAGAGCAATCTCTATGCCTTGGCCCTGTTCGACAACCCTGAGGCGGCCAGCACCCTGCAGCAGGAAGGGGGCGCTTTCCGCGCCGAGACCGTGCTCTTCAATGCCGAGCTCGGCGCGGATGCCGTGACGCGGGCTGGCATGAGCCCGCAGTATGGCGCCGACATCTCAGCCCCGGCGGGGCCGGTGGACGCCTATGCCGAGGCGGCCCTGCTGAGCGGACCCGGCAATGCCTCTTATCAGCGCACCACCATCACCGCGGCCCCGGGCGCGCCCCTGGATTCCCTCTACAAGAGCCAGGGCCTGCCCGGCCCGGCCCTGCAGGCCAGCGCCGGCTTGGTGTATGACTTTGCCTGGCGCGACAACCGCCAGGCCACCCTGGGCGGCGAGTACTTCTACAATGAGCTGGGCGTGGAGAACCGCGGGCTCTACCCCATCCTCATGTTCACGGGCCGCTACCAGGCCCTTTACGCGGCCAAGCACTATGCGGCCCTCTACCTGACCGCCGAGGGCCCGGACGAGGGCAAGCACACCAGCTACACGCTGACCAACCTGGCCAACGTGTCGGACGGCTCCTATGAGAGCCGGCTGGACTTGGCCTGGGTGGTGCTGGAGAACCTGACCTTCGGGGCTTATGTGGCCGGCCATTACGGCAACCAGGGCGGGGAGATGGACTTCAGCCTGCGCACCCCGGCGCTCAGCGACAATGGGAGGCCCATCCCGGCCATGGATGTGGCGGATGTGCCCGTGGAAGGCGGCCTGAGCCTGCGCATGGGCTTTTGAGCGGAGGATGCATGACAATGGCGTCAGCAAGCACCGAGCAGCGGCTCATCGAGGCCGGCAAGGCAGTGCTCTTCGAGGAGGGCTTCAGCGGGCTGACCTTGCGCAAGGTGGCGAGCCGCGCCAAGGTGAACCTGGGCATGTTCGCCTACCTCTTCAAGGACAAGGAGGACTTCACCCGGCGGGTGGCCCAGCAGGCCTACGAGGAGTTCTACGGCAGCCTGCAGCTGGGCGCCCAGAGCCAGCAGGACCCGGTGCTGGCCCTGCGGGAGGCTGGCTTGGTGCTGGCGCGCTTTGTGAGGGACCATCGCCAGGCCATCACCAGCCTGATGCGCGACCTGAATGCCGGGCATCCTGAGGCCCTGCGCTTCGCGCGCAAGAACATCCCCCGCCATGGGATCTTCTTGGCCGCCCTGGTCAAGCGCTGCCGCAGCCAGAAGCGCATCAAGAACCTGCCCCTGGCCACCCTGCTGACCTTCATGGCCGGGGCGGTGCTGGCGCCCAATCAGGCGCTGGGCTTGATCGAGAAGATGGCCCCGGGCATGCCCATGCTCAAAGCCATGCTGCCGGCGGCCCGGCGCGACATCAGCAGCGACAAGGCCATCGAGGCGCGCCTGGACCTGGCCCTGGCCGCCATCCTCACGGAGAAGAAGCGATGAAAAAGCCGCTCCGCATCCTCATCCCCGTGGCCTTGCTGGCCCTGGGCCTGGCCGGCTATCTCTTCTGGAAGGCGCATCAGCCCTTCTATTATGCCGGCACCGTGGAGGCCCAGGAGGTGGACATCGCCTCGGGCCTGGCCGCGCCCATCCTGAGCCTGGATGTGGAGGAGGGCCAGGCCGTGAAGAAGGGTGACCTGCTGGCCGAGCTGGACTGCCGCGAGGTGCTGCCCGCGGCCAAGCTGGCGCGGGCCGAGTTCCTGCGCGCCCAGAGCCTGTTCCGGGGCGGCAGCGTCTCTGCCAGCCAGTTCGACCAGGCGCAGAGCGCCGCCGAAGTGGCCGCTGCCCGCGCCAGCTGGTGCAGCATCTATTCCCCCATCACCGGCACGGTGCTGACGCGCTTCCAGCAGGAGGGCGAATGGGCGCGCCCTGGCGGCCGCATCCTGAGCATGGCCGACCTGGGCCAGCTCTATGCCTGGGTGTATGTGGATGAGCCGGCGCTGGCGCGGATCCGGCCGGGCCAGGCCTTCACGGCCATCGCCGAGGACGCTGGCGGCCGCACGCTGACGGCCCGCGTGGCCTACATCCGGCCCGAGGCTGAGTTCACCCCCAAGAACGTGCAGACCCAGGAGGAGCGCCAGCGCCTGGTGC
Source organism: uncultured bacterium (assembly GCA_964463435.1). Classification (GTDB taxonomy): domain Bacteria; phylum Oederibacteriota; class JAJYGY01; order JAJYGY01; family JAJYGY01; genus CAYXCT01. The sequence continues at coordinate 4,296 of CAYXCT010000027.1, forward strand.
ACGGCGTCAAGCTGGACCTGGGCGATGGCGCCGGGCTCTTGGTGCCGGGCATGAGCATCGACTGCCGGCTGGGGGATTGAGGTGCAGGCCCAGGAGCCCATCGCGCTTGAGCTGATTGGGCTTGAGCGCAGCTTTGGGCCCGTGCGGGCCCTGCGCGGGGTCAGCGCCGAGCTTGCGGGCGGCCTGCTGCACGGGCTCATCGGCCCGGACGGCGCGGGCAAGACCACCCTGCTGCGGGTGCTGGTGGGCCTGCTCAAGCCCGGCGCCGGCGAGCTGAAGGCGCTCAAGGGCGGCCGCGAGATGGGGCTGGAGCAGGCCCGCGCGGGCATGGCCTACATGCCGCAGAGCCAGAACCTCTACCAGGACCTCTCGGTCAGCGAGCACCTGGATTTCTTCCGCGACCTTTATCAGCTCTCCCGCGCCGACTTTGCCCCGCGCCGCGCCCGCCTGCTGGCCATGACCCGTCTGGCGGATTTCAAGGACCGGCCGGCCGGCAAGCTCTCCGGCGGCATGTACAAGAAGCTGGGCCTGATGCTGGCCCTGCTGGCCGAGCCCCAGCTGCTGCTGCTGGATGAGCCCACCAACGGCGTGGACCCCATCAGCCGCCGGGAATTCTGGGACCTGCTGTATGAGCAGGTGGCGCAGGGCGTCACCGTGGTGGTGAGCACGGCCTACATGGACGAGGCCGAGCGCTGCGGCAGGGTGCACCTCTTGATGGAAGGCCGCCTTTTGGCCAGCGGCGAGCCGCGCAGCCTGCTCTTGGAGCATGGCGTGGGGCATCTGGACCAGCTCTTCAGCGCGGAGGCGGCCCATGCCGGCGGTTGAAGCCCGCGACCTGGCGGTGCGCTTCGGCGATTTCACGGCCGTGGACCGCGTGAGCTTCAGCGTGGAGCCCGGCGAGATCTTCGGCTTCTTGGGCGCCAACGGCGCCGGCAAGACCACCACCATCCGGGTGCTCTGCGGCCTGCTCGCCCCCAGCGCCGGCCAGGCTTGGGTGGACGGGGTGGCGGTGCAGGGCGACCTGAGGGCGGTCAAGGCCCGGGTGGGCTACATGACCCAGCGCTCCACGCTCTACGCGGACTTGAGCGTGGATGAGAACCTGGCCTTCCAGGCCGGCCTGCGCGGCATGGGCGCGGCCGCCCTGGCCCGGCGGCGCGCTGAGCTCTTCAGCCTCATCGGCTTTGGCGGCACGGGCCATGAGGTGGTGAAGAGCCTGCCCGGGGGGCTGCGCCAGCAGGTCTCGCTGGCCCAAGCCCTGCTGCATGACCCGCGCATCGTGTTCCTGGACGAGCCCACGGCCGGGGTGGCGCCCGAGGCCCGCGCCCGCTTCTGGGCCCTCATCCGCCGCCTGGCCGGCGAGGGGCGCACGGTCTTCGTCACCACCCACTACATGGACGAGGCTGAGCAGTGCGGCCGCATCGCGCTGATGCGCGATGGCAAGCTCATCGCGCTGGACAGCCCGGCCGGGCTCAAGCGCTCCACCTACCCCCGCGGCCTGGTGGAGGTGGACCCCGGGCCGGCGGATTGGCTCTCCCGCGCCCGCGGCTGGGCCGGGCTCTCTGAGCCGCGGCCGCATGGCCTGCGCTGGCGCCTGGAGGAGCAGGGCGCCGGGGCCTGGGACGCCTTCGCCGCCGCCATGCCCGGCCTGCCGGCCTGGCGGCGCAGCCAGCCCACGCTGGAGGATGTCTTCCTCAAGCTGGTGGAGGGCCGGCCATGAGCCGCTTCGCAGCCCGCCGGGCCTGGGCCATCGCGGGCAAGGAATGGCGCCACATCCTGCGCGACCCCTTCACCCTGGGCATGGCCCTCATCATGCCGGCGCTGATGGTGGTCTTCTTCGGCTTTGCCATCGACTTTGACATGAAGGGCATCCGCGCCCAGATGGTGGACCGCGACCACAGCCCGGCCTCGCGCGAGTTCGGCCGGGTGCTCTCCGCCTCGGGCTTTGTGCGCCTGCAAGCCCCCGCCCCGGGCGAGCTGCCGCTCACCGCGCTGGGCCTGGGCCGCGCCAAGGCCGTGTTCACGGTGCAGCCGGGCTTCGCCCGCTCTCTGGCCCAGGGCTTGCGGGCCACTGTGGACGTGGACCTGGACGGCTCGGACAACCAGACCGCCACCACCCTCTCCGCCTATTTGGCCGGCTTCCAGCAGGCCGCCACCGCCCGGCTGGCCCAGCCGCCGCCGCGGGCCCTCGCGGCCCGCTACCTCTTCAACCCCGAGCTCTCCAGCCGCTTCTTCATCGTGCCGGCCATGCTGGCCCTGGTGCTGGCCATCCTGTGCGTGCTGCTCACGGCCATGACCGTGGCCCGCGAATGGGAGACCGGCAGCATGGAGCTGCTGCTCTCCACCCCGGCCCAGCCGCTTGACATCATCCTGGGCAAGCTGCTGCCCTACCTGGGCCTGGGCTTGGCCGCAGTGGCGGCGGTCTATGTCTTTGCGCGCACGGTCTTCGGCCTGCCCTTTGCCGGCTCGCACCTCGCTTTCCTGCTGGCCCTGCTGCTCTTCCTGCTGCCCTGCCTCAGCCAGGGCTTGCTCATCTCGGTGCTGGCGCGCCAGCAGGTGGTGGCCATGCAGCTGGCCATGATGAGCGGCATGCTGCCCAATTTCCTGCTCTCGGGCTTCATCTTCCCGGTGGAGAGCATGCCCCGCTTCTTCCAGCTGGCCACCATGATCCTGCCGGGCCGCTGGTTCGTGCTCATCTGCCGCGATGCCTTTCTCAAGGGCAGCGGCCCGCTGGACCTGGCCTTGCCCTTCCTCATGCTGGCCCTGACCGGCGGCCTGCTGCTTGGCGCCGCGCTGGCCCGCTTCCACAAGGACCTTGAGCCATGAGGGGGCCCCTGGCAGCATTCCTGCGCAAGGAGCTGACCCAGGCGCTGCGCGACCCGCGGATGCGCCTGCTGCTGCTGGTGGTGCCGGTGGTGCAGCTGACCATCTTCGGCCTGGCCCTCAACAGCGAGGTGCGCAACATCCGCTTGGCGGTGTACGCCGCGCCCAGCGACACCCTGGCTTGGCAGGCGGCGCGGGCCGCCTATGCCAGCGGCTATTTCTTGCCCTCCCCGGCCTGGGGCCAGCCCTTTGACCGCCTGCGCGCCGGGGATGCCGATGCCGCGCTGGTGGCCGCCCCGGGCGGCATGGCGCTGGCCCTGGCGCAGGGCCGGCCCGGCGCCCAGCTGCTCATCGATGCCACCAACACGGTCAAGGCCCGGGCCATCGAGGCCTACCTGCAGGCCGCCGCGGCCCCCAGCCTCCCCCAGCCTCCCGGCGGCTCAGCGGGCGTGGCCTTCAGCGTGAGGGTGCACTACAACCCGGCCCTGCGCTCGCCGGTCTTCCTGGTGCCCGGGGTGATGGTGATGGTGCTGCTGATGGTCACCATGATCCTCTCCAGCATGAGCCTGGCCCGCGAGAAGGAGATGGGCACCTGGGAGGGCCTGCTGGCAGCGCCCCTCTCGCCCTGGCAGCTGCTGCTTGGCAAGACCCTGCCCTACTTCCTGCTGGGCATGGCTGACCTGCCCCTGCTCTTGATGGCGGCCAAGACCTTCTTTGACGTGCCCATCGCCGGGCCGCTGTGGATGCTGGCCTTAGGCGGCGCGGCCTTCATCGCCTGCAGCGTGGCCTTGGGCACGCTCATCAGCACCGCGGCCCGCAGCCAGCAGCAGGCCATGCTGGGCAGCTTCCTCTTCATGTTCCCGGCCATGCAGCTCTCGGGCCTCATGTTCCCGGTGGAGAACATGCCGGCCTTCATCGCCTGGACCGCCTGGCTCAACCCCATGTTCTATTTCATGGAGCTGCTGCGCAATGTCATGCTCAAGGGCGGGGCGCCTGCCATCTTTTGGCGGGACTTCGGCATGCTGGCCGCGCTGGCCGCTTTGCTGTGGGTGCTGGCTTGGCGCCGCATGAGCCAGACCTTGAATTGAGAGCTTTGCCTTGCGCGCCTGTCGCCAGGGGATATACAATTAAAATGGAATTGTGGTCCTTCCACCGAACCGAGGTCTTTGTGCGCCCCATCCCTTGCCGCTTCGCAGCGCTGCTAGCCCTGCTGCTTCTTGCGCCCTTTTTGAGCGCCGGCCAGGGCTGCATCCTCTTCATCAATTCCTACCATTACGGCTATGGCTTCTCAGATGATGAGATGCGGGGCTTTGCCCAGGCCATGGATGCCAAGGGCCCTCATCCCGAGGTAGCCTTCGAGTTCTTGGACGCCAAGCACGACCCCCAGCACTTGGATTGGCCGCTCAAGGCCCGGATGCTGGCCCAGCGCTACGGCAGGGACCAGAAGCCCAGCTTGGTGGTGGGCTCGGACAATGATGCCCTGGAGTTCATGCGCCAATACGGGTCTCAGCTCTTTCCCGGCGCGCCCCAGGTCTTCTGCGGGGTCGCTGATTGGAAGCCTAAGCTGCGCCAAGAGCTGCCGCAGGCCGCCTTTGTGGCCAAAGACCCGGAATACCGCGAGACCCTGCGCACTGCCTTCAGGCTCTTCCCCCAGCGCCGGCATGTGCTGCTGGTGAGCGACCATACCCTGGCCAGCCAGTCCCACCTGCGGGCCATGCTCAGCCAATGCGGCAACATGCCCGGCTTGGCAGGCATGGAGGTGCTTGACCTGGGCGCCGCGAGCTATGAGCAGGTGGCCCGGCGCCTGGCGCAGGCCAAGCCCGATGAGCTGGCCTTCCTCTTGGGCGTCAGCATGGATGGCCGGGGCCGGCAGATGGACCCCACGCAGGGCATGCGGCAGCTGGCCCCGGCCAGCGCCGCGCCGGTCTTTGTGGTCATCGATTCCCGGGTCTGCCAGGGCGCGCTGGGCGGCCGGGTGGTCAGCGGGCTCAGCCAGGGCCGCGCGGCCGCCGACTTGGCCGGCCAGGTGCTGGCCGGCGCGGCCCCCGGCTCGCTGCCGGTGCAGGGCTTGGGCGCCAACCAGGACCTGTATGACGCCAAGGCCCTGGCGCGCTGGGGATTGAGGCCCGCGGACCTGCCCGAGGGCGCGGTGCTGCTGAACCAGCAGCCCTCGGCCTGGCAGCGCTGGGGCCGGCCGCTGGCATGGGAAGCAGGCCTGCTGCTGGCGCTTCTCAGCCTGGGCCTGCTCTTTTTCCACCTGCGCGGCCGGCACCGGCTGGCAGACTTGGCAGAGCGCCTGCGCCAGGAGGAGGAGCTCAAGCGCAGCGAGGCGGACCTCAGGCGCTCCCAGCAGGTGGCCCGGCTGGGCTCCTACCATTACGACGCGGCCAGCGGCAACTGGGCCGGCTCGCAGGTGCTGGACCTCATCTTCGGCATGCAGCCAGGCGACCCCCATGACACGGCCAGCTGGCTGGGCGTGGTGGCGGAGGAGGACAAGGCCTCCATGCAGCGCTACCTAACCGAGGAGGTGCTGGGCCAGGGGCGGGCCTTCAACCGCGAGTATCGAATCCGCCGCGTGTCAGACCAGGAGCTGCGCTGGGTGCATGGCCTGGGCGAGCTGGAATTTGATGAGCAGGGCAGGGTCAAGGCCATGTTCGGGACCATCCAGGACGTGACCGAGCGCCACGCCATCGAGGCTGAGCGCCAGAAGCTGGAGGCCAAGGTCCAGCAGAGCCAGAAGCTGGAGAGCCTGGGCCTGCTGGCCGGCGGCATCGCCCATGACTTCAACAACCTGCTCACCAGCATCCTGGGCAACGCCGACCTGGCCAAGAGCGAGCTCTCGCCCCTGACCCCGGCGCGCCAGAGCCTGGAGGGCATCGAGACCGCCGCGCGCCGCGCCGCTGACCTGTGCCGCCAGCTGCTGGCCTACAGCGGCAAGGGCCGCTTTCGCATCCAGCCCCTGGACCTGCGCGAGCTGGTGGAGGAGATGGGCCACCTGCTGACGCTCTCCATCAGCAAGAAGGCGGTGCTCAACTTCCATTTCGCCCAGGACCTGCCGGCCGTGGAGGCCGATGCCACCCAGGTGCGGCAGGTGGTGATGAACCTCATCCTCAACGCCAGCGAGGCCATCGCCGACCGCAGCGGGGTCATCGCGGTGAGCACCGGCGCGGCCTGGTGCGATGAGGCCTACCTCAAGGGTTGCCACGCTGCGGAGAGCATCGTGCCGGGCACCTATGTCTACCTGGAGGTCTCGGACACCGGCGTGGGCATGGACCGCGAGACCCTGGCCAAGGTCTTTGACCCCTTCTTCAGCACCAAGTTCACCGGCCGCGGGCTGGGGCTGGCCGCGGTGCTGGGCATCATGCGCGGCCACAAGGGCGCCATCAAGATCTACAGCGAGCCGGGCAAGGGGACCAGCTTCAAGCTGCTCTTCCCGGCCAGCGAGCACAAGGCCCTGGGCATGCCCGGCGCGGGCGGCCCGGCCCCGGCCTGGAAGAGCCAGGGCACGGTGCTGGTGGCGGATGACGAGGAGACCATCCGGGCCCTGGCGCGCCGCATCCTCGAGCGCGCCGGCTTCAGCGTGCTCTTGGCCAGCGACGGCCGCGAGGCGGTGGAGGCTTTCCGCCGCGAGAGCCCGCGCGTGCGGCTGGTGCTGCTGGACCTGACCATGCCCCACCTGGATGGCGAGGCCTGCTACCGCGAGCTGCGCCAGATCGACCCCACGGTGAAGGTGGTCTTGAGCTCGGGCTACAACGAGCAGGACGTGGTCAACCGCTTCGCGGGCAAGGGCCTGGCCGGCTTCGTGCAGAAGCCCTACACCGCGGATGAGCTGATCGCCATGGTGCGCCAGTGCCTGGGGGAGGCGTGAGCAGCCTCAGCCAGCAGCTCAGGGCCATGGCCGACCCGGCCAAGGCCAAGGTGCTGGCCGGCTTCTTCAAGACCGGGCCGGGCCAGTACGGGGAAGGGGACCGCTTTCTGGGCGTGACCGTGCCCCAGCTGCGCGGCCTGCTGCCGCAAGGCCGGGGCCTGAGCCTGCGCCAGCTGGGCCCGCTGCTGGCCTCGCCCTGGCACGAGGAGCGCGTGCTGGGGGCCCTGCTGCTGGCCGAGCGGGCCCGGCGCTGCCAGCGGGCCGGCGACATCCCCGGCTTGCGCGCCTGCGCGCTGCATTACCTGGCCCAGCGCGCGGGCATCAACAACTGGGACTTGGTGGACTTGAGCGCGCCCGCGGTGGTGGGGGCCTGGCTCTATGAGCAGCCCGCGGAGCGCGGCCGGCTGAAGGCCCTGGCCGCATCGCCCCGGCTCTGGGACCGCCGCATCGCCATGCTGGCCTGCTTCCATTTCATCCAGCAGGGCGACCCTGGGCCGGCCTACCGGCTCTGCCGCGCGCTCTTGAAGGACCCGGAGGACCTGATGCACAAGGCCTGCGGCTGGATGCTGCGCGAGGCTGGCAAGCGCTGCGGCCCGGCGGGGCTCAAGGCCTTCCTGGCCCGGCATGGGCGGGCCATGCCCCGCACCATGCTGCGCTATGCCATCGAGCGCCTGCCCGAGGCCGAGCGCAAGGCTTGGCTGGAAAAGACGCGCTGAAGGGTTTACCATGGCGGCCATGGAAAAGCACACGGCCTATTACAACCTGCTGGACCAGGCGCGCAAGCCCGGCTGCCCGCTCTGCGGCCAGGTGCTGGCCAGCCTCAAGGCTTACCTGGACAGCTACCTCTACGAGAGCGTCACCGCGCCCGAGGTCTGGGACCGCCTGACCGCCGCGGGCGGCTATTGCGCTGCCCACAACCGCCAGCTGGAGGCCTTCAGCGACGGCCTGGCCGTGAGCCTGTTCTACCGCCACCTGCTGCGGCGCGACCTCAAGCTCCTGGCCCAGGCCGGGCCCGGCCTGGGCCAGCGCCTGCTGGGCCGCCTGCGGCGCGCGCCCAAGCCCGCTTTCTGCCCGGCCTGCCTGCACCAGGCCGAGGCCGAGGCCCAGCAGCTGCGCCTGCTGGCCCAGGCCCTGGAGGAGCCCGAGTTCTGGGCTGCCTGGAAGGCCCGCCCCGGCAGGCCCGGCGAGGGCCTGTGCCTGCCCCACTTGCGGGCGGTGCTGCCTCTCTTGGGCGCGCGCAAGGCCGAGCTCTTGGCGCTGGAGCAGGGGCGCCTGGAGGCTTTGGCGCTGGAGATGGACGAGTACGTGCGCAAGAGCGACCACGCTTGCAGCGAGAAGATGGGGGCGGAAGGCGATGCTTGGCGCCGCGCGCTCCAGGCCTACCGCGGCCTCTGCGGCTGAACCTGAGGGGAGGGGACGTGATCTCCAAAGACAGCTCGAACCCCATGCCGGGCGGCCCGCCCGCTGGCGCCGAAGACCTCGATTTCGTCAACCTGGTGCTGATGCTGGGCACCACCGCCAACATGGAGCTGGGCGAGAAGGGGCCCAAGGGAGCGCAGAAGGAGCGCGACCTGCCCCGCGCGCGCCAGCTGATCAACATGCTGATGGCGGTGATGCGCAAGTCCGAGGGCCGGCGCACCGAGCAGGAGGACCAGGTGCTGCGCCGGGTGACGCGCGACCTGCAGGAGAAGTATGTGAAGGCCTCGGGCCTGGACACCATGCAGCGGGTGGTCACCAACTGGGCGGCCTCAGCCTACCAGAAGAACCAGCGCTCGTGAGGCTGGCCGCGGCCCTCTGGCTGCTGCTGCTGCCCGGCTGGGCGCAAGCCGAGGCCGCGGCCGAGCCGCCCTCCCCGGCCTGCGCCGCCGCCCAGGCCAGCCTGGCCCTGGGCCACGCCCAGTCCGCGGCCGGCAGCTGGGCCGCTGCCCGCGCCGCCTACCTGAGCGCCACGGCCGAGTCCCCGGCTTGCACCGAAGCCCTCTACAGCCTGGGCCTGGCCTGCCGCAGCCTGCGGCTTTGGGATGAGGCCGCTTCAGCTTATGAGCGCCTGCTCAGGCTCTCCCCCGGCTTTGTGGACGCCTACTACAACCTGGGCCTGGCCCACGCCAATGCCGGGCGCTGGCTTGACGCCATCGATGCCTACCGCCTGGCCCTGGCCGGCTCGCCGGGCTTCGCCCAGGGCCACTGCGCCATGGCCATCGCCTGCCGCGAGGCCAAGCAGTTTGACGCCGCGCGCGCCTCGGCTGAGAGGGCCATCGAGCTGATGCCCGACTATGCCGGGGCCTGGAATGTGCTGGGCAACTTGCAGGTGGACCTGCACGACTATGACGCGGCGCTGGCCGCCTACCAGAAGGCCGTGGCGCTGAAGGCGGATTACGCCAATGCCTGGTACAACCTGGGCCTGGTGCAGCAGTGGTTCAACCGCCTGCCCGAGGCCCGGCGCGCCTGGCTCAGCGCCACGGACAGCAACCCGGCGCTGACCGATGCCTGGATAGCCCTGGCCTATTCGCACCGGCGCCAGCGCCATTGGGACAAGGCGCGCTATTACCTGGAGAAGGCCCTGGAGGGCGAGCCTGACAGCCTGGAGGCGCGCCGCGCCCTGGTGGGGGTGCTGAAGAGCCAGGGCCGGCTGGCTGAGGCCCGCGAGCAGCAGCGCCAGCTGGATGAGCATGCCCGGGCCCTGGACCTGGCCGCCAGCCCGCAGGCAGGCAGGAGCAGCGGGCTGGAGGACCTGGACCAGATGGGGGACAAGGATGCGCCCTGAGGCGCTCAAGCCCTGGATCCCGCTCTTGGCCCTGCTGGGCCTGATGGCGCTGCTGCGCCTGCCCAGCCTGGACCTGCCCTTGGACCGCGATGAGGGCGAGTACGCCACCCTGGCCCAGCAATGGGCGGCCCCTGGCCAGTGCTTGCCCTATCGCGACCTCATGGAGGTCAAGCCTCCCCTGGCCCCGGCGCTCTATGCCCTGGCCTTCAAGCTGGCCGGCCCGGCCCGGGGGCCGCAGCTGCAGAGCCTGCGCCTGCTGGACCTGGCCTGGCACCTGGCCTGCTTGTCGCTCCTCTACTGGCTGCTGCTGAGCTTGGCCGGGCCCTGGCCCGCGGCCCTGGGCAGCCTGCTGTGGGCCCTGGGCGCCTGCCATCCCCAGCTGCAGGGCTTCAGCGCCAACACCGAGTCTTGGGCCTGCCTGCCCCTGCTGGCCGCGCTCTGCCTGCTGCTGCCGCGGCCCGCGCCCTCGGCCCTGCGCCTGGCCCTGGCGGGCCTGGCCCTGGGCCTGGCCAGCCTGGCGCGCCAGCCCATGCTGGCTTTTTTGCCGGCCCTGGCCTGGGCCAGCGGCCCTGGCTGGCGCCGCTCTCTCAAGCCTGGCGCCTGGCTGCTGGCAGGCAGCCTGCTAGCCTGGGCCTTGTGCCTGGCGCTCTTCGCCCTGCAGGGCGGCTGGCCAGCCAGCGGGGCGCTCTTGCGCTGCGTGTGGGCTTACGGCGCCTCCTATGCCGCGCGGCCCTGGCCGCAGGCCCTGGCCCCGGCCTCCCGCGCAGGCCTGGCGCTGCTGTGGATCCTGGGCGGCTTGCTGCCCGCGGCCCTGGCTGGCGCCATCGCCACCCGCCCGGCTCAGCGCCGCGCGGCCCTGGCCCTGCTGCTGGCCGGCGCGCTGGCCTGCCTGCCGGGCGGCCATTTCTATCCCCATTACTTTTTGGTGCTGCTGCTGGCCCTGGCCCTGGCCGCGGGCCTGGGCTTTGGCGCCTTGCGCAAGGCCTGGCGCGCGCTGGCAGCGGCGGGCCTGCTCTTCTTTGGCGCCGGCTTCGCGCTGGCCTATGCCCCGCTCTGGCGCTCCCATGACGCGGCTGAAGCCAGCCTGGCGCTCTATCATGTGCCGGCCTTCAGCCAGGCCGCCCGGGCCGCGCAGGAGCTCCAGCAGCAGGACCCGCAGGCCGGCCGGCTGTGGATGTGGGGCTCTGAGCCTGAGCTCTACTTCTTGAGCGGCCGCCGGCCCGCCTGCCGCTTCCTCTACGCCTACCCCTTCACGGGCGAGGCCCCGGCCTGGCCCGGCGGCGAGCAAGAGCTGCTCGCTGCGCTGGATGACCCGGCGGTGAGCGCGGTGGCTGTCAGCCAGCCGCTGAGCCTGGCCGGCCCGGGCCTGGGGCCGCGGCTGGCAGGCCGGCTCAATGCCCGCTTCCCGCGCCAGGTGCAGGTGCCCGGCTTCACCCTGGGCTTCAAAGCCCCCTCTGCCAAGGTGCCATGAGCCGCGAGCGCCGCGAGAGCCTGCTCCTGCTTGCCGGGCTGCTGCTGGCCGCGCTGGCCGCGCGCCTGCCGCTGCTGCTGGCCGGGCCGGGCGTGGCATTTGACATGGAGAGCTACCGCCTGGTGGCCAAGGAGATGATGGCCGGGGCCCCGCTCTACAGCGACCCGGTGCTGAAGGTGCGCTATCCCTACCTGCCGCCCTGGGCCCTGGTCACCACGGCCATGGCCTGGCTCGCGCAGGCCACGGGCCTGCCGGACAGCTTCTGCCTGCGCCTGCCGGCCCTGCTGGGCGACTTAGGGCTTGTGGCCCTGCTCTTCCGCATCCTGCGGGGCCGCGAGGATGGGCAGGGCTTGACCTTGCCCGCGCTCGAGCGCCGCAGCACCTGGGCGGCCTTGGCCTATGCGGCCAGCCCCTTGGCGGTGATCATCAGCGCGGGCCATGGCCAGTTCGACAGCCTGCCCCTGCTCTGCGTGCTGCTGGCCGTGTCCAGCATGCAAAAGGGCGGGCAGCGCGGCGCGGCCCTCTGGCTGGGCGCGGCTATCGCGCTCAAGACCTGGCCGCTGGCCCTGCTGCCGGCCTTCCTCAAGCCGCTGCCCGGGGCCAAGCCCCGCGCGCGCTTCGCGCTCTGGGCATTGCTGCTGCCGCTGGCGGTCAGCCTGCCCTGGCTGCTGGCCAGCCCGGGCGACATGGCCGCGCGGGTGCTGGGCTATGCCGGGGTGCGCTGCATCGGCCTCAACGAAGCCGTGCACGCCCTCTGCTACCTGCTGCGCTGGCCAGCCTGGGTGATGCGGGCGGCCCACGCCGGCCTCTCTGGCGCCCTGGCCGTCGGCTGGCTGGCGCTCAGCCTGCTCTACCTGTTCACGCCCTGGGAGCTGGCCCTGGAGGAGGCGCTGGCCCTGGCGGTGCTGCTGCTCTACGTGCTGAGCCCCAGCCTCTCCACGCAGTACCTGCTCTGGCTGCTGCCCCTGGCCCTGCTGCTGCCGGGCAGCCTGGCTTCGCGCCACCAGCTCTACTGCCTGCCGCTGCTGCTGCT